>JANXQZ010001040.1 GCA_025353235.1 Bryobacterales bacterium | reverse complement strand
TGTACCCCATCTAAGGAAACAACTATGCACTCCGCATCCCCCGCAAACGACCCGCGCCAAGCCGCCCATGAGGCCAACGCACCAAACGCCACCCGCAGCACCGGACCCAAAACCCCCGAAGGCAAGGCCCGCGCCGCAGCCAACTCGCGCACCCACGGGCTCTGCGCCAAAGACGTCATCATCGCCACTCCCGAGGAGCAGACCGAATTCAACGACCTGCTCGCCCTGCATCTCGTCGAGATCAAGCCGCACGGCAGCGTGGAGCAAGTCATCTTCGATGGCATGCTCGCCGACACCTGGAACCTCCGCCGCATCCGCCGCCTGGAAACCGCGCTCAACCAAGGCCTTGACCCGCTCGCCGCGCTCGATGACGAAGCCCTCCAAACCAAGCTGGACCGCATCGCCCGCCACCGAACCCGGATCGAGCGCTCTTATTTCAAGTCGCTCAACGAACTTTCCCGCATCCAGTCGGCTCGCGTCCTCAATCGTTGCAACGAGCAAACCAGCGATCTGGCCGACATTTCACCCTTGCTGAATTTGACGGAATTCCGCCGCAAACCGAGCCCATCGGAAAATTTCAAAACGAACCCAACATCCGCTCCGACCGGCAAATACTCCTCAAACGAGAATGCTTCTCCAGGGCACTAACTATTTTCAAGCTCCTTGTCGATAGAGAAGATATGTGACGTCTGTTCTACAATCGGCTTGAATGGAAAAATTTAGGGTAGACGGCTTAACTGCGCTCGTAACAGGTGGAGCGAGCGGTATCGGCGAGGCGGTCTGCCGCGCGTTTGCCTCCGCAGGCGCGGACGTGCTGATTTTAGATTTAGATAAGGAGCGCAGCGAGGCTCTTGCGGCTCAGTTGCCTAGCGCCAAGACGCTCATCTGTGACATCACGAGGGAAGCAGCAGTTCAGGAAACGTTTGCTGGATTACAGAAACTGGATATTCTGGTAAACAACGCTGGCATAGGATTGGTTGGCGGGATCGAGGAGACATCGCTCGGCGATTTTCAGAATATTTTCCGCGTGAACGTGGAAGGTCTATTCCTGGTCACCCGGAGCGCGATGCCTTTGCTCCTCTCGGCCAGCGGCGTGATTGTAAATATCGGGTCAGTGGCGGGATTGATAGGGGTCAAGAGGCGATTTGCGTATTGCGCTACGAAAGGCGCAGTCATAGCATTGACAAGGCAGTTGGCCGTAGACTATCCTACACAGATCCGAGCTAATTGCATTTGTCCTGGAACGGTGGATACGCCGTTTGTGGAGGCGTACCTGGACAAGTATCACAAGGACGAGAAGGATAAGGTGCGTGGAGAATTAAATCAGCGGCAGCCCATTGGCCGCTTGGGGAACCCGGACGAGATCGCGTCCATGGCGCTATATTTAGCCTCACCGGCGGCGAGCTTCGTTACCGGTTCGGTGCTAACAATCGATGGGGGTTGGACGGCCGCTTGACGTGCGAGAGCCGTTCATTCATAATCTAGAGCAGGTTGCAACACGCAAGTTAAAGTGAACGTTTCGGCCAGGACCTTAGATCGCAGATTCGAAAAATACAATGACGCATCGCACCATGGTTCGCATTCTGGTTGTTTTCTCGGCGCTTGGACTGGTTTCCAGCTCCGCTTTTGGAAGCACCCGGCACAAAGCTAAGAAGGTAGTGGCTCGGAAGGCGCATAGTTCTTTGCGAATATCCGCTCGAACTCCCGCTGGGGGCAAAAAGACCAGGATTCAGCGTGCGCTAATAGCGGCGGGACATAGTCCAGCTAGCCACCTCTCGCGGCTGCGTGCATCCAGAAAGCGCTTTATCTTCAATCCCTGGACTGAGCCGACCTTTGCCGATTCCACTTCGGGCGACCGCGTTGACGGCGAGGATCTGATTGTTCGCAGGGCTGCCGTGCAAGCCTTGGGTCCCTACAATGGCACTGTGGTCGCGGTCGATGCCCAAAGCGGGCGCATTCTTACTCTCGTGAACCAAGGCTTGGCCTACAAGAGCGGTTTCCAGCCCTGTTCCACCATTAAGCTCGTGGCCGCCTTAGCCGGCTTGAATGAAGGAGTGATTGACCGGGACACCGCCGTGCCTGTCGGCAGGCGCACCAGCATGGATCTCACCGAAGCCATTGCGCGCTCCAACAACTACTACTTCGCCACGGTTGGAAATCGGCTCGGATTTGATAAGGTGACGCAATACGCCAAGAAGTTCGGCCTCGGCGAGAAAGCCTGCTACAACGTTCCAGAGGAGCAGGCTGGCACTTTGCCATTGGCTCCCCCGGAAGAGGGCGGAGTTGGCATGATGACCAGCTTCGGCTCGGGCATCAATCTTACTCCCTTGCAACTGGCCGCCCTGGTAACCGCTATGGCGAACGGCGGGACGTTGTACTATCTGCAACATCCCCGCACTCAGGACGAGATCACGAACTTCGCGCCGCGCGTGAAGCGGCAGCTCGATATCGCCCACTGGATGCCGCATGTCAAACCCGGAATGGGAGGAGCGGTGGAATACGGAACCGCTCGCCGTGCTAGCTACAATCAAAACGAACCCATTTTCGGCAAGACGGGGACGTGTTCCGACATTCGTTCGCCTGGCGTGCATCTCGGCTGGTTCGGCTCTTTCAATGAGACCGGAAATAAGAAGCTGGTGGTAGTGGTCCTCCTAACAGGCGGTCGACCCATCAACGGCCCCGTCGCCTCGGGCGTCGCCGGTTCCGTTTACCGGAATCTCTCAGAAGAAGGTTACTTTGGCCAGCCCAAGGTTGCCGCGATTCCGGTTGCGCTGCTTTCCAACTAGTAACGGACAACCGGAGCCATGCCATCGCGATTGCTCCTTTACGCAATTTTTCTGGCATGCGGCTTGCTTCCTGCAGCGACACTGGGACCCCCCAAAGGCGCGCTCGTCATCGTTGGCGGAGGCAAAATCGACCCTCAGATCGTGGAGCGGTTTGTCACCCTCGCCGGCGGACCCGACGCCCAGTTCGTCGTAATTCCGACAGCGGCTGAGGACAGCCAAATCAACATCGACGAAAACAAGAAGAGGTTCTCCGAGCGCTTCGGCGTGAAGAAAGTTACAGTTCTTCACACCACCAACCGACTAACGGCCGACTCGGAACAGTTTGTCCTTCCGCTGCAAACGGCTGCTGGCGTGTGGTTCGAAGGCGGCCGGCAATGGCGTTTGGCTGATGCTTATCTGGGAACGCGCACCGAGCGCGAAGTCAAGGCCGTCCTGGACCGGGGAGGCGTGATTGGCGGATCCTCGGCGGGCGCCACCATCCAAGGATCGTATCTCGTTCGAGGCGCTCGCGAAGGCAACAGCCTCATGATGTCGCCCGGGCACGAGCAAGGCTTCGGTTTACTGTCCAACTCGGCCATTGACCAGCACCTCCTCACGCGCCACCGCGAAAAGGATCTGGTCGGCGTAATCGAAGCTCACCCGGAGCTTCTCGGGATCGGCATTGACGAGAGCACCGCCATCGTCGTGCAAGGAAACCGCTTCAAAGTAGTCGGAATCAGCAAGGTTGCCATCTACGATGGACACGAACATGATGGCAACAAATATTTCTTCCTTTCGCCGGGCGATACCTACGACCTGAGAAAAAAGTGAGCGCAGCGGAAGCCCTGCTGCTTCTTCTCTCCGCTCGATCCGGCACGGTACAGCTTCCAGCAGGTCGCATCGAAGTCTCGCAGGAACTGCTCCTGCCCGAGGGTGCCCACGATCTCACTGTCTTAGGCAATGGAACCACACTGCATTTGACCAGCGCTTTCAAAGGACGCGCGGCGATCGTCTGCCGAAACTGCCGCAATTTGAGCATTCGCAACCTCGCTATCGACGGGAATCGCCAAGCTCTCGAAACGCCCATGCCCTTCCCACCTGCCGAATTGCTGTTTTCAAAGTTTTTCTCACGCAACGGGATACTGATCGAGGATAGCGACTCCATCTTGATTGAGCACGTCGACCTTAGTAACATCCCCAACTTCGCCGTCCTAATCAGCCGCTCCAAAAACCCTTCCATCATCCATGTCTCCGTAGCCGACAGCGGTTCGCGCAACGCGAAAGGCCGCAACAACACCTCCGGCGGCATCCTGCTAGAGGAGGGAACTTCAGACTTCCTCATCGCCGATTCCGTGTTTCGCCGTATCCGAGGAAACGCCGTGTGGACGCATTCGTATTCCCATTCGCCCCGCAACGTGCGAGGAAAAATTGCCCATAACCAATTCACCGACATCGGACGGGACGCCATCCAGATCGGGCACGCAAGCGAAGTAACCGTCACCGGCAACACCGGCCAAAGAATCGGTATGCGAGTAGCCGAAGTGGACCTTGAGAACATGGGCACCCCGGTAGGCATTGACACAGCCGGCAACGTCGACAGGAGCGTGTACGAGTACAACCGGTTTGAGGAAGTGAACGGAAAGTGCATCGACCTCGATGGCTTTCACGATGGAGTCATACGAGGCAACACGTGTATCAATCGGGGCAAGCCGGAAGACTATGCCTATGGCAACTTCGGCATCTCGCTCAACAACACCAGCACTGAAATGCACTCGCGCAATATCGTGATTGAAGACAACACCCTCGCAGGCATGAAGTTCGGCGGCATCTTCGTGATCGGCGCTGGCCACAAAATCCTGCGCAACAAAATGCGCCGTTTGAATACAGCTCATTGCAACGAGTCGCGCGATGAGTTCAGTTGCCTCGCCATCGTCGGCGAGCCCGGCTTCCTCGAAAGCGGGATCTATCTCGCCCGGGGCGCAGAAAAGCCCGATCCGGCGCGCAACTTGACCATTGAAAACAACTCCATCTCGGGCTGGAAAATGGCTAAGGATTGCATACGCGCCGCACCGGGAGTCTCTTTGACGGACAATAAAATTCAAGGAAACCGCTGCACCAATGAATGATGTGTCCGAGCAAATGCGAGCCGACTGGAATCAGCGCGCCCGCGAGGACGCCCACTATTACGTGGCCTTCGGAAGCCGCAATCAGGACGAAGAAGGCTTCCTCAAGACCGCCCTCGAAGTGATCGGAGCCATCCAGTGGGAGTTCAAACGTTTCCCGAAAAACTCCAACCGGCGGACTTGGCGTGCGCTCGAAATCGGCTGCGGGCCTGGACGCCTCATGAAGCCGCTCAGCCAGGACTTCGGCGAGATCCACGGCGTAGATGTCTCCGACGAAATGATCCGCATCGCCCGCGAGAGGCTCCGCGATATTCCCCACGCGCACGTGCATGCCACCAACGGTTCCAGCCTCAACCGGTTCGCCGATCAATCCTTCGAGATCGTCTATTCGTACGCGGTATTCCAGCACATACCCAGCCGAGCCGTCGTCCTCGAGTACATGCGCGAGATCATTAGAGTCCTGAAACCTGGCGGCGTTTTTCGAGGGCAGTTTAACGGTCTCCCGCCAAACGAACAACCCGACACCTGGAGCGGCGTCAGCTTCACCACTCGCGAGATACGTGACTTCGCCGCCGAAAACAAGCTGCAACTCATGGCCCTCGAAGGCGCTGGCACCCAGTACATGTGGACCACTTGGCGCAAGCCGGTTCCAAACCCGCCCATCGAAAGCTCCCCTGTAGCAATCAGGCGCATTACGAATGCATCCAGCAGTGAACCCGTCGTGCCCAACCGAGGCGCGCTCGCAGCCATCTCTCTCTGGACTGTCGGTCTGCCAGCCGCCTTCGATCTGAACACCCTTGATGTCCGCATCGACGGCAACCCAGGCGAGGTCGTATACATCGGCCCGCCCGAAGCCGATGGACTCCAGCAGGTGAATGTTCTGCTGCCAAGCGGCACCCGCACTGGACTCGTTCCCGTGACGCTGCTCGATGCCGCAGCTTATATCCGAGTGATTCCGGCCGGGCCAATGGTACCGCGCATCACGGCCGTCACGGACGGGATCAACATCGTGGACGAGAACCGTTCCACATCGGGCCTGGTAAAAATTCAGCTGGACGAAGTGCGCAATCCAGAACTGATCACGGCCCAGGTGGGAGGCTTGCCGGTGCGCGAGCTGAAAACATTCTGCACCGATCCTGTGATGCCCCGCTACGAGGTTAACTTCCGCCTGCCCGAGGGAATCCAGCCGGGGCTGCACGACCTGGAAGTTAGAATTGGCAGACGAGCGCTGATGCCGCGCCAAATCGAAGTCTCTTTACAAACCTAAGAACTCTGCCGTCTCTGCCCACATAACAACCAGCACGTCGGTCAACTCATGGTCCGATTCCAACAACCGCACCTTCGCGCGCGCATGCCGCGCCGCAAACTCCACCGACAGTTCCGCTGGCACCACCGTATCCTTCGTGCCGTGAAAGATCAACGTCGGCTGATCGCAGTCGGGATAATCCTCATACCGTTCGCCATCTTCAATAATCCCGCAGCTCAGATTGATCGTTCGCCCCTCTCCATATTGATAGACGGGTAGAAAACCGCCTACAAACGGTTGCCGCCACCGCCGCGCAAAACAGAACGCCGGAGCCATCAGCACCAGCTTCTCCACCTCAGGATGCCTAGCCGCATACAGCGCCGCCAGATACCCGCCCATGCTCGAACCCATCAGCACCACCGGCTCACCCTTGCACGTCGCTTCGATCACCCGCAATTGTCCCGATATCGTCAAGTGCTCGAAGTCGCCAGCCGCCAGATCCGGCACTTCCATCGATATTCCACTCGCGGCAAAGCGCTCCCCAAACCAGCGCGCCTTCTTTGAAAGCGGACTGCTCGCGAACCCATGCAGATACACGATCCGGCTCATGGCGCGCCCGCTGCCTGCCAATCCGAATAACGGTAAATGCTCTCCAGGGCCAAGTCGCCATTCACGAAACGCCGATACACCAGCGCGGCGGGCAGCAGCGCGCCTCCCATCACCGTGTAATCCAGCTTGGCCGAATCTCGAATTTCATTCTTGCCGCGGGTATGGCCGACATTGAGGACAATGCGGAGCGGCAAATAATCCCCCTGTCGAACCGAAATCTCACCCTGCAACTTCTCCGACCTCTGGCTGCCCCCTTCGGAAATGTGCAGCGACTCGTTCCCCGTCTGCTGCTTGAACCCGATCAGCCAAGCGTTATCCACGCCGATCCGCGCGTCGCCTGCGAACTCGAACGAATACTTGGACAGGTTGGGACGAGTGAAGAGCAAAATCAACTGCCCGAAATCTGTAGCCGACCCGGCCAAGCAAGTCTTCTCGAAGTCTTTAAGCAACGCAATCTTCCCGCTATCGGAAACAGAGGCTAGTTCCCGCTCTAAATCGCCTCGCCCGGATTTCTCGTCTCCCACTGGTTTGCCATCCACAAAAACGATCTGCCGAAACTCCCGCAACGCCTCGCGCGACCCCTTGAAGGCGCCCAGCGAGTAGTAGGAAACAATCTCGCGCGTCCGGAACCCTGGCGGCAGCTTCCCTTTACCCTTAGTGAGAGCTTTCTGAGTCACCGTTTCCAGCCCGATGAAATGCGGCGCAGTCTGCCATAATCCCGAAGCTTCCTTCGAAACGCGATAGAGCGCATCGCTCACCCGCGCGTCCTGCTGCGAGGCGCTTGGAAGCGCCAAAAAGAGCCCCGTGCAAAGATAGAGAGGGCTCGCCTTCATCGTTTTGATTGTGTCATAACCCAAGTTCCATTCCGCCGCCATGATATATTGCGACTTGCACGGCAAATACTCGATTCCATAGTTGCGGTGAGCCGCGTTCATCGCTAGAATCAATGAGCTTGCATACACATTTCGGGAGGATTCATGTCCATTGAACAGAGAGTAAAACAGATCATTGTCGAACAGCTGGGCGTTGATGAAAGCCAAGTCGACAGCACCGCTTCCTTCGTCGACGATCTGGGAGCCGATTCCCTGGACATCGTGGAGTTGGTGATGGCGTTCGAGGAAGCGTTCGACATCGATATTCCTGACGAAGACGCCGAGAAAATCACGACGGTGAAGGACGCCGTGGATTACATCGAAGCCAAAAAGAAGTAATGGCAGCAGAGCCAAGATTGCAGCGCAGGGTTGTCGTAACTGGAGTCGGGCTGCTAACGTCGGCGGGCCTCGGCACCGAGGAAACCTGGCAGACCATTCGCGAAGGCCGCAGCGGCATTTCCCATATCGAACAATTCGATGCCACCCTTTTCAATTCCCGCATAGCCGGCGAAGTCAAGGTTTTTGATCCCCTCCTATACATCGAGAAAAAAGAGATCAAGAAGATGGCGAGGTTTATCCAATTCGCCATCGCAGCCACCGAGTTCGCCATCGCGCAATCCGGGTTCAAGGTCAACCCCGATGATGCGGAGCGCACCGGAGTCTACATCGGAAGCGGGATCGGCGGCTTTGAGGTTATCGAGCGCGAGCACAAAGTGTTCCTCGAGAAAGGACCCAGCCGCATCTCGCCGTTCTTCATTCCCGCCGTTATCATCAATCTCGCCTCCGGTTATGTATCCATTCGGACAGGCGCGAAAGGGCCGAATTCGGCTACCGCCACCGCGTGTACCACCAGCGCTCACTCGATCGGCGACTCGTTTCGTCTCATCCAATATGGCGACGCCGACGCAATGATTTGCGGCGGTGCGGAAGCCTGCATCACGCCCATGGGCGTAGGCGGATTCGCCGCCATGCGCGCCCTATCGCAACGCAATGACGATCCTCAGCACGCCTCCCGTCCTTGGGACGCTAAGCGTGATGGATTCGTGGTGGGCGAAGGCGCGGGCATACTAATTCTAGAAGAACTGGAGACCGCTAAGAAACGGGGCGCCCACATTTTAGCGGAGATCGTCGGCTATGGGATGAGCGGCGATGCCTATCACATCACCAGCCCGTCCGAGAACGGCGATGGAGCATTCCGCGTGATGCGCAATGCGATCCGCAACGCGGGTATCGAGCCCAACCAGATCGATTACATCAACGCCCACGGCACTTCCACCGAAGTCGGCGACAAGACCGAGACCGTGGCTATCAAGCGAGCGTTCGGCGACTACGCATACAAGCTGGCTGTGAGCTCCACCAAGTCCATGACCGGGCATCTTCTAGGAGGCGCGGGCGGGCTCGAGGCAGGCATTACCGTGCTCGCGATTCGCGATCAAATCGCACCGCCGACCGCGAATTACGAGTTTCCCGATCCCGAGTGCGATCTCGATTACGTCCCAAACCACGCTCGGCCCATGCGCATCGACCACGCCCTTTCTAACTCCTTCGGATTCGGGGGCACCAACGGCTGCCTGATCTTTAAGAAATTTGTCGAATAGCAAAAGCGAATGAAAATTATCGTTTCAATTAAGCAAGTCCCCGTGCGGGATTCTCAACTACGCGTGGACGCCGCAGGCCGCTGGATACAGGAGAACGATCTCAGCTTCGAGATCAACGAGCCGGATGCCTACGCGCTGGAGGAAGCTTTGCAACTCAAGGAAAAGCACGGCGGCGAAGTAGTCGCGCTCTGCGCCGGCCCCGGGCGAGCGAGCCAAACCATACGCGAGGCGCTTGCCAAGGGTGCCGACCGCGCGATTCACATCGAGGAAGATTTATCTTCGCTCGATACGCTCGGCTTGGCGCAGATGCTGGCCAAGGCTGTGGAGGCCGAGAAGCCGGATCTCATCCTCACCGGATTGCAGTCCGACGATCTCGGCTACGGCCAGACTGGCGTGGTTCTGGCCGAGTTGCTGGGCCTGCCGCACGGCACCATCATCATGCAGGTGGAGAAGCAAGAGAACAGCATCCGCGTGAAGCGCGAGCTTGAGGACGGCTGGTTCCAGCATGTGGAAATGCCGTTGCCTGCGGTGCTCACGATTCAATCCGGCATTAACAAGCTGCGCTACGCCACCCTGATGGGAATCAAGAAGGCGAAGACGAAAGAGGTCAAGCGCGTAACACCCAGCGACCTCGGCGTCTCCGTCTCACCGACGGCGGTGATCGAGCGCGTGTATCTGCCGCAGCGCTCCA
>JANXQZ010001038.1 GCA_025353235.1 Bryobacterales bacterium | reverse complement strand
TCGAACATCTGCACCAATCAAGCGTTGATCGCGCTGATGGCGACGGTGTTCATGACCATCTACGGCAAGGAAGGCCTGCGTGAGTTGGCGCAGCAAAACCTGTCGAAGGCTCATTATTTGGGCTCAAGTCTCCCGCTGCGTTTCAAAGCGCCCTACTTCAACGAGTTTGTCGTCCAGACCAGCGGACGCACGCCGGAACAGATTAATGAGGGACTGCTCGGCGAAAAAATTATCGGAGGGCTTCCGCTGAAGCGCTTTTATCCCGAACTAGAGAATGCCATGCTGCTCTGCGCCACCGAGATGAATCGTCGGGAACAGATGGACGCCGTGGCGAAGGCGTTCGCGCAATGATCAAGAAGACTTCGCCTCATATCGTTCAAAACGAACCTCTGATTTTTGAGAAGAGCTCCCCTGGCAAATGCGGTTATCAGTTGCCCGAGTTGGACGTGCCTGCAGTCGATGCTGCGGCCGTGCTTGGGGCGGAGAACACTCGCTCCGAGATAGAAGATTTTCCCGAGGTGAGCGAAGTGGAGGTCATCCGCCATTTCACGCGCCTGTCCACTTACAACTACGCGATCGACTTAGGGCTGTATCCGCTCGGCTCCTGCACGATGAAGTACAACCCCCGCATTAACGAGCTGGTGGCGCGTATCGACGGGCTCGCCTGGGCGCATCCCTATCAGCCGGAGTCGCTGGCCCAAGGTGCGATGGAGATCATTGCCGAACTTGAAAAGACCCTGGCCGAGATCTCCGGAATGGACGCCGTGACTCTTCAGCCTGCCGCTGGCGCGCATGGCGAGTTTACGGGCATGCTGCTGATCCGGGCGTTTCTGCAAGCGCAAGGCAATCCGCGCAAGAAGGTGTTAGTGCCGGATTCGGCGCACGGAACCAATCCCGCAACGGCCATGATGGTGGGCTATTCGGTCGAGAATATCAAGTCGAACGAGCGAGGCATGGTGGACGTGGAGTCGCTGGCCCGTGTCGTCGATGAGGATACCGCTGCGCTGATGGTGACCAACCCGAACACGGTGGGCGTGTTTGAACAGGATATCGCGAAGGTAGCGGCTGTGCTCCATGCCAAGGGTGCTCAAATGTACATGGACGGCGCGAACATGAACGCGCTGGTCGGCATCACTCGGCCGGGCGACTTTGGCGTGGATGTGATGCACCTCAATCTTCATAAAACGTTTTCTACTCCGCATGGTGGTGGCGGTCCTGGAGCGGGCGCGGTGGCTGTAAAATCGCACTTGATCCCCTATCTGCCGACACCTCGGCTTGCTCGGGTGACAGATCAATGGACCTGGAATTACAATCTGCCCCACACAATTGGCCGGGTGCGCTCATGCTACGGCAACTTCGGAGTTCTGGTTCGCGCACTCGCCTACATCATGGCGCATGGCGGACCCGGCTTGCGCGTCGCTACGATGGATGCATTGCTCAATGCGAACTATCTAAGAGCGCTGCTGGAACCTTACTTCGAGCTTCCTCTGAAAGCCCAGACCATGCACGAGTGCGTGTTCAGCGATGAACGGCAAGC
>JANXQZ010000975.1 GCA_025353235.1 Bryobacterales bacterium | reverse complement strand
CACCCATATTCCTCGGCTCTTCTTGCGCCCAAATCACTTCGGCGTTGGCCGGATATGCCGACAAAGCCTCTTCCACCTCTTCCGCCGGGAACGGATAAATTTGTTCTAACCGCAAGATTGCCACGCTGCCGGATTTGCGCTCCTCCCTCGCCTGAGCCAGATCGTAATACACTTGCCCGGAGCAGAGCACCACCCGATTCACCTTATCCGGGTCAAGGTTGGCAGAGTCCCAAATTACCTCGCGGAAACCGCCGGTCATCAACTCCTGAATGGTAGAGACCGCCTTATGATGCCGCAGCATGCGCTTGGGCGTAAACACGATCAGCGGCTTGCGAACGCCCCTTCGATCCGGCCCACCAAACATCTGCCGACGCAGCAGATGGAAATATTGCGCGGGCGTGGTCGCGTTCACCACTTGCATATTGTTTTCCGCACACAGTTGCAGGAAGCGTTCCATTCTCCCGCTGGAGTGCTCCGGACCCTGTCCCTCGTACCCGTGCGGCAGCAGCAGCACCAGTCCGCTCGGCTGGCCCCACTTCGATTCGGCCGACGAAATAAACTGGTCGATCATGATCTGAGCGCCATTGGCGAAGTCGCCGAACTGCGCCTCCCAGATTACGAGCGTTAAGGGATCCGCCACGCTGTAGCCGAACTCGAAACCCATCACCGCAAACTCGCTAAGCGAGCTGTCAAACACATTAAACGGGGCTTGTCTCACCGCTAAATGCTGCAGCGGAATATAGCGCCTGCCCGATTCGTAATTGAAATATTCAAGATGCCGCTGGCTGAATGTGCCGCGTCCGCTATCTTGACCGCTCAGACGAACCGGCGTCCCCTCCAGCACCAGGGAACCGAAAGCCAGAGTCTCGCCCATGGCCCAATCGATCGGCACGCCTTGCAGGGCTTCCTTCCGCTTCGCGATCAGGCTCTTCAGCTTCGGATGCAAAACGAACCCTTCCGGGAAGGTCGTGATGCCGGTTACGATTCGTTCCACCAAGCCGCGATCTACAGCCGTGTTCGGCCTCGGCTGCTCAATCGACTCTTTCGAAACGGCGCTCAGATCGCCAACCTCGAAGCGCTCCGACTGAGTCTTGGAGCGATCGTAAATCTCGTTCAACCGGCCCGACACCGCCTTGTGCAGCACTAAGGCTTCGCCATTCTCGAGCAGCTTTTCCTTTACCAGACGCTCGGCATATTGCGCCGCCACCGAGGGAAGCTGCCGAATCTTGGCATACATGATCGGCTGCGTGTAGCTGGGGTCGTCCGTTTCGTTGTGCCCATGACGCCGGTAGCAGACCATGTCAATCACGACATCCTTCTTGAATCGCTGCCGGAAATCGTAGGCCATCCGAGCCACCCGCAGGCATGCCTCGGGATCGTCGCCGTTGACGTGAAAGATCGGAGCCTGCACCATGCGCGCCACGTCGGTTGAGTAGGCGCTGGAGCGCGAATCGAATGGATTGGTGGTAAACCCGATCTGATTGTTGATCACCAAATGAATGGTGCCGCCCGTGGTGTACCCATCGAGCTGCGATAAATTCAGCGTCTCTGCCACCACGCCTTGGCCGGCAAACGCAGCATCGCCGTGGATCAGGATAGGCAGCACGCGCTCGCGGGCAAAATCGCCCATGCGATCCTGCTTGGGACGCACGATTCCTTCCACCACCGGACCCACTGCTTCCAAGTGGCTCGGATTGAAAGCCACCGATACGGCAATATCGCGGCCCTTCGAAGACTTGTGGACACCCGAAGCGCCCAGGTGATACTTCACGTCTCCCGAGCCCTGTGCGCTGAACGGATCGACAATGCCCTCGAACTCCGAGAAGACCTGCACCATGGATTTGCCCACGATGTTCGCAAGAATATTCAAGCGTCCTCGGTGAGCCATTCCGATGACAGCTTCCACCACGGTAGTGTTGGCCGCGCGTTCCAGAATCTCGTCCAGGATGGTTACGGCAGACTCCGCACCCTCCAGTGAAAAGCGTTTTTGCCCGATGAAGCGCGTCTGCAGAAAGTGTTCGAACTCTTCCGCTTCGATCACGCGGTCCAGCGCCCTCAGTCGGACTTCGGTCTCAAGCGGAGCCTGATTGCGGGACGGCTCCATGCGCTCCTGCAGCCACGATTTTTCATCGGGCGTTTGGATGTGCATGTACTCTGCGCCAATCTTGCCGCAGTACGTTTGGCGAGCCGTTTCGAGAATCTGGCGCAAGCTCGCGAACTTCTTCTCCGGGTCGGCCAGTTTCAGAGGGCCGATGAAGAACTCGTGATCCAGGTCCCAGATCGTGAGCCCGTAGCTGTCAGGATCGAGTTCCGGATGGCTGGGACGCTCCAGATTGAGCGGGTTCACATCGGCATCCAGATGTCCCCGCACCCGGAAGGCATGAATGAGCTGAATCACGGCCGCCTGCTTAGCGATGTCCTCCCCATTCGAAGGCCGCGCAGCGGCAATGCCTGCCGGGCGCTCCTTCACCAGATGGAGGGGTCTGTGGGGAACGCGCAGATCGCTGAAAATTTCTTCGTAAAAGCTATCAGCTCCTTGCAGCAGCTCTTGCAGCCGAGCCAGGAACATGCCCGACTCGGCACCCTGGATCACGCGATGGTCGTAAGTGCACGTGACCGTCATCACCTTGCTGAGACCGATCATGGAGCGGAACTCTTCGTTCACGCCCTGGTATTCGGCCGGGTAGTCGATGGAGCCCGTAGCGATAATGGCGCCTTGGCCAGGCATCAAACGGGGTACCGAGGCAATGGTGCCCACAGTGCCTGGATTCGTCAGCGAGATGGTAGTGCCTTCGAAGTCCGCGATGATGAGTTTGTTCTTGCGGGCACGGCCGACCACATCGTCGAACGCTTCGAGGAAGTGCTCGAACGTCAGCGCGTCGGCATTCTTGACGTTTGGAACCTTGAGCGAGCGCGTGCCATCCTTGCCCGCCACATCGACGGCCACGCCGATGTTGATCTGGCTTCGCACTACCCGCAATCCCTCGCCGTCCATGGCCGCGTAGGCGTTATTGAGCGACGGGTTCGTCTTCAAAGCTTTGACGATGGCCCAAGCGATCATGTGGGTGTAAGAGATCTTGCTCTTTCCCAGCATCGCGCGATGCTCGTTCAGAATGCGGCGGTTCTCGTCGATCACTTTAACGGCGAGCACCCGCTGCGAAGTAGCGGTTGGGATAGATAGGCTGGCCGTCATGTTCTCGGCAATGCGAGCGGCTGCTCCACGTAGCGGGACCAGTTGCTCGCCCGCTACTGCGTTATGCGCAGGCACCGATACAGCACTGCTCACGGGCGGAGTGGTGACCATCACCGTTCCGTTTGATTTTTCGGTTTTCCGGCTCTCGTCTACGGCGCGCTGATCGTGAAGATGTTGCTCTTGCAATTCATCTTCAAACCAACTGTTGATTCCGATGTTGGGGGTTGATGATTCCGGCATGAAATACGGAGGATTTTCTCACCCTTATGATAACAAGCCGATACGGTCCACCTTGCCGGGTGAGGGGTTTTTTCTGCAAAGGCGCGTATCTAGCCGAACAGGCAAGATGCCTGCACTGACATAAAGGAAAAGATCATGTCTAAATTAGCCATCGCAACCTTATTGACGGCCCTCGCCCCCCTGCACGCGCAGAACGGGGCAAACGCCCCGGGAGATTTTATGGTGGAACGGATTCTGCTGCTCAGCAGCATAATTTCTCCTACGCCGCCCAGTTTCCCGGATCCTGTTTTGGCAGGCCTTCAGGCCGGAGTCATTGAGATCCACCAGAGATTCATCTACAATTCCGCCCAGCGCACGATGGAGCAACTCGCCTTCGTGGTTCCCGCAAACTCGCCCGTGCCATTTCCCGATCCGAGTGCCGCACCTGTCGCGGACCACTACTTGGTGCAAGTTGAGAACGTCAGCATTTCAACCTCGCCGCGCCCATCGGTGATCCTCTCCGGGCATGCGAGTACCAATGATGCCCTTACGCCCTGGGGGGATATCACCGGAGCAGGCATCACGCTCACCTTCGGGTATCGTGCCGCAGGCGGGGCCGTACAGTTTGGGCCGATTCTCGAATCCGTCTCGCCCCTCTACGGCCTTTACACAAATTCAGGCGCAGGCTCGCTTTCATTAGCTCCCTCAGCTCAAAAATGCACGCTGGGTACCCTAAATGGCGTTTACATGTTCACACTGGGCGGCTCGCTTCAAAATACCAGCGGCGGGTTCGATCCATGGGTGGAGAGCGGACGTTTCCAGGCGGATGGCAATGGCACCTTTACGGTTCTGGATTCCGGGAACTTCGGCGGCAAGCCTTTCATAGGCCGCACATTTCCAGGCACTTACGTCCTGGATGAAAATTGCTCGGGGACATTCACGTTTTTCTCGAACTTAATGGATTTTCAGGTATCGCGCGACGGCAGAGCCATCAACATGGTTTTTACAAAGCCTGGGTCCGTGATCGCTAATGGTTCAGGTCGGTTGCAATAGCGATCTCAGCCACCCAGTTCGCGAAGCAGGAAAGCGCGCGAGAATTTCCAGTCCCGTTCTGCCGTTGCCAGGGATGTGCCAAGCACTTGAGCGGATTCCTGCATGGTCAATCCGCCAAAGTAGCGGAGTTCCACCTGCTTGGCCTTGCGTGGGTCCACCGTGGCAAGCCGTTCCAAAGCTCGGTCAAGATCCAGGACTTCCACGGTTTCGCCGCGTCCCAGTTCAGCGGCCTCGGAGATCGAAATCTTCTCCAGGCCGCCTCCGCGCTTATCGCGAAGATGAGCCCTGGCATGGTCCACCAGCACTCGGCGCATCATCAGGGACGCCTGTGCGATAAAATGCACGCGATCGCACCATTGGGAGTCCTGTTGCGCAAGCCGCAGGTAAGCTTCATGGACCAGAGCGGTCGCTTGCAGAGTGTGATTCGGTCGCTCCCGGTTTAAGTGGAAGGCGGCGAGCCTGCGGAGCTCGTTATAGATGTTCGAGAGCGACTGGTCCGCATCCGCTGCGAAAGGAGGCTCGCTAAAAGGGGATTCGTTCAATTGCCGTTCCTATCAGAATAGCAATCAGCGCTCGCGTTACTTTGAAGAGGTCCACATGGCGAAGAATTGGCAAAAGATTGAAGAGGTTTTTCATGAAGCCGCGGATCTGTCGCCTGGAGATCGTGCGGCGTTCCTGGCTACTGCCTGCTTCGATGATGAATCAGTGCGCGTGGAAGTGGAGACCCTATTGTCGGCAGAGGATAGCGGTCGGGAGTTGCCAAATCCATTTATTCCGGCAACGCTAACTGCAGGCCAGCAGATTGACCATTTTAGAATTTTGGCGATTTGCGGTCAAGGCTCGAGCGGAACTGTCTATCTCGCGAGCGAACTGGATACGGATCGCAGAGTAGCGATTAAAGTCTTCCCACGGTTCCTGACTCCGGAACAGCGACGTCGCTACATGAAAGAAGTGTGGGCAGCGTCGGTCCTGCATCATCCGCATATCGTGGCCGTCCAAGAACCGAATACGGTGGAGGATCGGGACTTCCTGGTAATGGAGTACGTCGATGGCCGCACCCTCGGCGAGATGATCCCGTCTTGCGGAATCCCCATCGAAGAGGCGCTGGAGCTTGCGCGCATGATGCTTGAGGGCTTGGCGGCGGCGCACGCTGCGGGCGTCATCCATCGGGACCTGAAACCCTCCAACGTAATGCTGACGAGCAATGGCTCGATCAAAGTGCTCGATTTCGGTCTGGCGAAAGCGATGGAGTTTGACGATAGTGAGCGGCGCGCCTCCACGAACACAGCTACCGGACAGATTATCGGCACAGCCTGCTATCTCTCACCTGAACAGGCGAGAGGGGAGGCGGTGGACGCGCGGACTGACATTTTCTCATTTGGTGCAGTGCTGTACGAGATGCTCACGGGAGAAAGGCCGTTTGATCGGGGGTCGTTGGCCGGAACTCTCTCGGCTATTCTGCGCGATACTCCGGTGCAGGTTCGCAAACTGCGTTCGGAGACTCCGCGGGACGTCTCACGCCTGGTTCGGCGCTGTCTTGAAAAGGATCGCGAAAACCGCTTCGAGTCCACCGATCGACTATTGCGTGCGCTGATCAATTGTCAACGCGGCCTGAACAGTCCCAAGCGCCGTGCGCTCGCTTTTCTGAGGCGTCCCCGGGTCGGCCTTCCGATGCTAGCTGCGCTTTTCGTGGTCGCGGTGGGGGCGACGATCCTTACGGTCCGGGGCTCGCGGTTGCATAGGGCGCGCACCGTGATCGAGCCTCAGATAGCGCGCCTTGTAGAGCAGCACCGTTACAACGCTGCCGATGAACTGATCAGCCAAATTGAAAAGATAGTTCCCGAAGATCAGACTGTGCGGGATTTCGCGCGCGACTATCGCATTGTGACTTCTGTGGTTACTCAGCCGGTCGGCGCAGAGGTAGCGATCAAGGATTACTCTACGCCGGATGCACTCTGGCGAGTGATAGGCCAATCACCTCTGAACAACTTGACCCTCTCGCTGGGCTACCTGCGTTGGCGCGTTAGTTCTCCGCGATATCGCACGCGCGAGTTTGCTGAAACCGGGGTCCTTCAGCCGCTAATCCAATTCGAGCTCCAGCTGGAAGACGGTAGCCCAACCGACATGGAAGTGGTGCCCGCAGGAGTTACATTTACTCACCACGTACAGGTCCCGGAGTTCTCGCTGGATCGCTACGAAGTCACCAATCGCAAGTATCAGGAATTTGTCAACGCCGGGGGATACCGCAGACCTGATCTGTGGCAGCAGCCCTTTATTGCGAAAGATAAAGCTCTGACGTGGGAAGAAGCCATCACGGCATTCCGCGATCAGACAGGCCGGGCCGGACCCGCAGGCTGGGAATTGGGACAATACCCGGAAGGCAAAGGCGACCTTCCCGTTACGGGCGTGAGCTGGTACGAAGCCAACGCTTATGCTCGTTTCGCGGGCAAGCGCCTGCCC
>JANXQZ010001016.1 GCA_025353235.1 Bryobacterales bacterium | reverse complement strand
CAGGAATGGTCGAGAGCTGGTTCACCGCCGTAAGAACCATGCCGCTTATAGCGCCTTCAAAGGATCCCGAGTTGTCGTTATTCGGATCGTAGCTTGGGTTGCCATTGAACAACAGCGCCAGGGTAAATCCAGTGGGTGCGTGCACGATAATCGATGCGGTTCCTGGAAGGTCGCCACCCTTGGTCCAGCGATTGCCTGAAGCGAAAGGCGCGATCAAGAAACCTAGGCCGTAGTAGGAACCCTGCTCATTGGGAAGGTTTGGATTCGCAACCATCTGCTGCAGAGTGGTGGCATTGAGGAGAGCCGGGGTTGCCTGCCTACGTCCGTCTATGGCATCCACAAACTTGCAAAGGTCGATCACGTTGGCCAGCCACTCGCCAGCAGAGTCCACTACTTCCATCAGTTTGCCTCCATAGGGGCGGGGAACGGGCATGGTGATTTGCGGGAACACGCTTTGTACGAGCGGGGCGTCTGGAGCGTCGTAGTACGTGACCTCTCCATTGACCGTGTCCGACATCAGACTGGCACCGAGCTTCTGGCGGCCAATGCCCAGCGGCTTCAGGATGTTCTGCTGCACATACTGTTCGTAGCCCGCGCCTGAGATTTTTTCGATGATCCGCCCGAGGAGGCAATATCCGAAATTCGAATAGGCGAAGTAAGTGCCGGGGGCGTGCTGGATGGGCTGGCTCAGCATCACGCGAATGACGTCGGTGGTTGTGCCTGGTTGAGGATGGCCAAGCGCTGCGGGCGCGGCGTTGACCAAACCATCCAGCGGCTCCGTGTAGGCCGCCGTAACGGGTCGGGTGTTGAAATACTGCGTCGTGCTGCGATCCCATCCGCCTGCGTGTTCCAGTAAGTGGCGCACCGTGATAGAGAGCAGGTCCGGATTAAGGCTGCTCCCAGGGATCGGCTGAAAGTCCGAAAGTATCCCGTTGGGCCCGAAGACTTTCGCGTCTAGCGATAATTTGCCTTGTTGGTAGAGTTGCAGGATCCCGACCGATGTAAACGTCTTGCTGACGCT
The DNA here is from genome assembly GCA_025353235.1 of Bryobacterales bacterium. GTDB lineage: Bacteria > Acidobacteriota > Terriglobia > Bryobacterales > Bryobacteraceae > JANXQZ01. The sequence continues at coordinate 1,835 of JANXQZ010001016.1, read as the reverse complement.
GGCAACCCGCATTAGCGAATCGGGTTGGACCGCAGTATTGGAGGCTGTGTCGGCGCATCCGTAGCCGCGCGCGTAGATCAACCGCCCGTTATAGGCGATGGCTAGAGCGCCGCCTTTCACGCTGTCCTTCTGCATGGCCGCTTGAATCTGTTGATCGAGTTGCGCGAAGGCCCCAACGGGCGTGCCGGTCGGGGCCGAGGTACTGCAGGTCTGAGCAGGCAGGAGCGCCGAGAGGCTGATATAGGTAACAAAAATGACAATTATGCGATGGACGGGCATATCGCATCTTAACAATCTGGAACCGAAAGTAATTGTGGTATGTTAGCCGTCAAAGCCATGAAACGCTCCTTTTTCGCTATGCTTGTGCTGCTTACCGCTTCCGCATTTTCACAGACCCCGCCCCCAACAGTTCAGACTCCAGCGGGCCAGCGCCAAGGCCAGCGCCCCGCCATGGCGGAGACTCCGAACACGGACGTCCACTACAAGCTGGCGGTGGACGCGCTGCCTCAGGATGGAGTCCCGAAAGGCGAGATCAAGGGGCCTTTCACCTTGCCCAGCCAAGCCTACCCTGGCACCCAACACACCTACTGGATCTATGTGCCCGCGCAGTACGACCCTGCTGTTCCCGCCAGCCTTATGATCTACCAAGACGGGCAAGCGTTTATGGCGCCGGAGGGAGATATTCGCGCGCAGGTGGTGATGGACAACCTAATCTACCGCCGGGAAATCCCCGTGATGATCGCAGTCTTCATCAATCCGGGACGACGTCCCGATCAGCCCGAGCCGACGCCTGCCAACTGGGGCGATCGGGACACGAACCGGCCTACCGAGTACAACACTCTGGATGACAAGTACGCGCGCGTGATTGTGGACGAACTGCTTCCCGTGGTTTACAAAGAGTACAACGTATCGAAGGACCCTGACCGCCACGGCATCGGCGGGTCGAGCTCGGGTGCAATTGCCGCCTTCACGGTTGCCTGGGAACGTCCGAATCAGTTTCACAAGGTGCTCAGCAACGTGGGTAGCTTTACCAATATTCGCGGTGGGAACGCGTATCCAGACCTTATTCTTAAGAGCGACAAGAAGCCGATTCGGGTGTTCCTGGTGGACGGCCGGAATGACAATCGCTCGCTGAGAGCAGACGGAACTTACGATCAGAGCCGCGACTGGTTTTATCAGAATGTGCGGATGCAGCAGGCGCTCACGCAGAAGGGCTACGACGTGAACTACTCATGGGGCATTCAGCGGCATGGCCAAAAGATGCTGCAGACTGTGTTTCCTGAAATGATGCGCTGGCTGTGGCGAGACCATGGCGTCTCCACCGACGTGCACGACATAGTTGAACGCGCGTTCAGTGAGCCGAAGAAATAGAATTAGTGATAAATCTCCAACTCTACGAGCGAAAGCAGGCGGTACCATACTGGAGTCTTGGTCCCGAAGCTGCATGAGCGACCGCGAAAACCGCGAGAGCAGAAAATCGCCTCCTGGCGGGAAGGCCTGGCCTCCCTCCGCTACATTCCGCAGTTCATTCGTCTTGCCTGGCAAACGCATCGGGGCTTTGCTGCGACCACATTCGTCCTGCGCCTTTCACGCTCCGGCATTCCCCTAGCCACTCTTTGGGTGGGCAAATTGATCATCGATACGATCGTCGCTGCGCGTGCCGGTCGAGCCGATTCGTCCAGGCTGTGGTCTCTAGTGGCGCTCGAAATCCTGATCGTATGTGCCGGCGAAGCGCTGAGCAGGGTATCCACCGTCGTCGAGAGCTTATTCGGCGACCTCTGTTCCAACTATATGAGCGCCAAGATTATAGATCACGCAGACAAGCTTGATCTTCA
>JANXQZ010000973.1 GCA_025353235.1 Bryobacterales bacterium | reverse complement strand
GGCGTGAACTGAATGCGCTTAAACACCAGCCCGAGCGTCTGAGCGATGGTCCTTACCAGGAGGGTTTTCGCCGTCCCGGGGAGACCCGTAATCAGGCAATGGCCCCCCACGAACAGAGCAATCAGAACCTGATCGAGCACCTCTTCCTGTCCGACGATGATCTTCCGCACCTCGCGGAGAATGGCTTGGTGGACCTCATGAAAACGGTCGATGCGGCCTTTCAGCTCGGCCGAATCGGCCATGGTTAGAGTAGCAGTGGACATTTTATTTTGAGATCTCTAGTAAGAATTGTTGGGCCGGCTTGTATCCCGGAGCCGCTTCCAGCGACAGCAAAACTTCTTCGCGCGCATCATCCAAACGATTGGCCTGCCTCAATGCCTTCGCCAACTGGAAGTGCGATGCCGCCTGATCCAGCGGTTTCGCCGCGAGCACAGCTTGGTATTCGCGGATGGCGCCCGGAACGTTGCTCGCCGCCAGCAACAGGTCGCCTAACCTCTTGTGAAGCTCGTCGTCTTCGGGGTAAATAAAGTTTAAGCGCTCCAAGGCAGCGGCCGCTTTGGGCTTGTTTCCGGCCTCTTCCTCAAGTGAGGCGAGTCGCTTGATCAAGCGCGGACTCCGCCCCCCAGTGGAGCTGTACTTCTCCAGCTGAAGCATCGCGCTCTTCTTATCGCCCTTTTCCTCGTACGCATCGGCCAGCATCTCATAGACGCTGGCACCCTCGACATAATCGGGATAAAAGTCGCGAATGCGCGTGCCTTCCTTGATCACTTCGTCGTACTTCTTAGCCTTCAAGTCAGCGGCAACATCCTTCACCGACTTCTTCCATTCCGCGAAGTGCTCAACGGTCCCCTTCGTCTGCATCTCTAACCAAGCCAGGAACTGCTTGTCGAACTCTTCGGCTGAGACACCGAGGCTCTCCTGGATCACTTGCGGCGTGGTCTTCACCTCGGCGTAGCCGTGCATCATATCCAGTAACTTGCTATAACCCCATTTCTGCGAAATGTAGCTGCAAATGCGGCCTGCCTGGAAATAAGAAACGATCACCTGCGCCGGATAAGTGGGGCGGATAAAGCCGCGATCCAGTTGGGCCACGGGAAGCAGCTTTTTCTTCTCGATGGCGTCGATGGCTTGCGGATCCAAGCGGTCACCCCAGTCGGGCGAGATGGCGGTCTCTTCGTATACGGCCATGCCCTCGGTGAACCAGCGCGGCACGCGATGCTTCGTGGCCGTGAGAACGTAAACGTGGCTCAGCTCGTGCCACAGAGTGCTGGCCCAGTGAAAGCTTCCAGGAGTGCGGCCGGACGGGCTGTCCATGGCCACCACGGTTCCGAAGGTGACTCCGAGAGCGCCCAGTCCCGGCATCCCCATCGTGCGAACGGCAAAGTCTTCGTGATCGGGATACACTTCCACCTGCACTGGAGCGTTCAGCTTTACCTGGTACTTGTCCTCATAAACCCGAAGCGCCCGCTCAATTTCGCTCTGAAAATAAGGATACAGAAGATCGGCCTCGCGCTTGTCAAGGCGCAGGATCGTGGTTGCGGTTTTGTACGTCTTGAATTTCTTGTAGCTGTCGAGCAGCGTCAGCGAGTTCTTCACTTCGGCGTTTCGATAGTGGGCGTCGTAACACTGCTCCAGTTGCTTGCGGGCTTCATCCTCTTCGCCCAGACGCATCAGGTTGACGCCCAG
>JANXQZ010000990.1 GCA_025353235.1 Bryobacterales bacterium | reverse complement strand
GGCTTCTTCTTCGCCACCGTTTCGGGCAATCTGGTGGGCATGATCGGGTCGTCGAACAATCCAATCTCCGGCCTCACTCTTTCTACTCTTTTGATCGCCGCGCTGCTGCTTGTCTCGATGGGAGTCTCTGGCATGGGCGGCGTCGCAACAGTGCTGGGCGTGGCTGCGGTGGTGTGCGTGTCGTCTGCGGTAGCGGGCGAGCTGTTGCAAGATTTCAAGGTCGGTTACATTCTCGGCGGCACGCCCCGATACATCCAGATCACCGAGCTGATCGCGGTAGTGGTCGCGAGCGCGGTGATGTACTGGCCGCTGCTGCTGCTCCATGAAGGCAATATTCGCGGGGGCGGGATCGGGTTCGGCGACCGTCAACTCTCTGCCCCTCAAGCGGGTCTTATGGCCGTTCTGGCGCAAGGCATCGTCGGCGGCGACATGCCTTGGCCCTTGGTCTGCGTGGGGATCACGATGGGCATCGCGATGATCATGATGCAGGTGAAGAGCCCGATGCTGGTGTCGGTGGGGATGTACCTGCCTATCGAAACCACGTTCGCGATCTTCATCGGCGGCGTGATACGTTCGATCGCCGATTGGATGACGCGGCGGCGCGGCTACAACGAAGGGCAAACCATTCGCGTGGAAAACGCGGGCGTGCTGACCGCTTCGGGGCTGATCGCGGGCGAGGCGATCTTAGGACTCGTCTGGGCGGCGTTGCAGTTCGCGCCTCGGCAGATGCCGAAGATCTTCGAACATCCTTCGTATCTTGCGGGATTGGGCGTGCTGCTGTTGCTGGCCTACATCATGGTGAAAATGCCGCTTTCGAGCGCGGGCAGTCCAGACGAACCCGCGCCTCCGACGGCAATGATGTAAGACCAATCCTCTAACATAGAGTATTGCCCCGCATCAGTTCATTCGCAGAAGCGAAAAAGGCCAATTGGCCCCAAATCTATCTCGGAGTGGCTTTCACTACTCTCGCCACTTTGATCCTGGAACTTTCGCTCACGCGGATCTTTTCGGTCGTTTTTTACTATCATTTCGCTTTTCTCGCTATCTCCATCGCGCTCTTCGGATTGGGCGCGGGCGGCGTTTTCTCCTATGTCGTCGCGGCTTGGACGGGCGATTTTTTCGTCAAGCTGGGAACACTCGCCGCCTTGAACAGCTTGGCCGTGCTGGGGTCGCTGGTGTTCATCATCACGCGAGCCGGCGAACTTTCAAACGGCACGCTAACACTGATCTATTTCGCGAGCGCGCTGCCTTTTTTCCTCTCGGGAACGATTGTGTCGTTGGCAATTTCGGAGACCATCGAGCGCGTCGATAAAGTCTACTTCTTCGATCTGCTTGGCGCATCGGGCGGGTGCGCGTTGCTGGTCATTCTGCTGAACGGCTTTGGGGGCCCAAACACCGTGCTGTCAGCCGCCGTGATGCTGGCGGTGTCGTCGGCTATCTGGTACAACATCGCAGGACGCGTCACCGGGCGCGCGGTCGCCGTCGCGCTGGCGCTCATGTTCGTGCTGCTGATCGCCTACAACGGCGACAAGCATCTGATCGACATTCATTACGCGAAGGGGCAGACGCTGCCGAAGGAGTTTTACAGTTCTTGGAATAGCTTCTCCCGAATCGGAGTGTCGCACGAAGGCGATTCCGACCGGCTGGGAATCGTGATCGACGCTGATGCCGCTACCGGCATCGTAAGCCTGGATCTGGACCATCTCACCGACAGCGAACGGACGAATCTTCTTTTGCAGGGACCGGGGTTCGCCTACGAAATTCGGCCTGGGGCCAAGGCTCTCATCATCGGCCCCGGCGGCGGTTACGATGTCGCGCGCGCGTTTGCCTCAGGCAGCAAGGACATCACCGCCGTCGAGATCAACCCGATCATCGCGACCAAGGTGATGCGCCAGAAGTTCGTAAAAGAAAGTCGCGGGATTTATCTCCGGCCCGAGGTCCACATCAAGGTGGAAGACGGGCGAAGCTTCGTCCGCCGGAGCCAGGACAAGTATCAGGTGTTGCAAGCGACGTTGGTGGATACGTGGGCGTCCACGGCTGCCGGCGCGTTCGCTCTTTCCGAGAATAACCTCTACACGACCGATGCTTTTTGCGACTACTTGAGTCATCTCACCGACGACGGGCTGATGGTATTTACACGCTGGGGATTCGATCCGCCGCGCGAATCGCTGCGATTGATTTCGCTGGCTATCCGAGCGCTTAACGAGCTTGGCGAGCGTGAGGTTTGGAAGCACGTGATTGTGGTGCGCGAGGATGCGGACAAGCTGAAAGGATGGGGCGCACAAGACACAGTGCTGATTTTTCGCAAGCCAATTTCCAGCGCGGATCTGGCTGCCGCGCACGCGGGCGTGCTTCGGAACAAGGCCATGCAGTTGATCTATATGCCTGGTGCGGGAACCGCAAACCCCTTCGCCGAACTGCTGACGTCCCCCGACCCAGAGGCCTTCTGGAGCAACTACAAATTCGACGTCAGGCCGGTGACTGACGATCGGCCATTCTTCTTCTATACCGTTCAGCCGCGCGACATTTGGGAATTCTTCAAACACACCGGCGTAGCCGCCGACGCAAAGATAAACCGAGCGTTGCCTCTTTTGTTCGGCTTGGTGGGAATCAGTCTCTTCGCCACCATTGTGGTGCTTGCGCTGCCGCCGCTATTGCTCGGAACGAAGCTTCCAACTGAAAAAGGCGTGCGCGGTTTTCTGTGGTATTTCGTGTTCATTGGCGCTGGCTACATTCTGATCCAGGTGGCTCTCATTCAGAAGTTCGTTTTGTTTCTTGGCCATCCCACTTACGCTCTCACCGTGATTATCTTTTCCATGCTCATCTCGAGCGGGCTAGGAAGTTTCTTCAGTCGACGACTCACGGGCGACGCGGCAAGCGCGCGGCTGCGCTGGATCCTGCTGGGTGTTGCGTTTGCTGTGGCTGTACTGGCCTTTATCGCCGCCCCGATCAGCGAGGCGGGCGTGGGTCTCCCGCTGGCTGTGAAGATGTTGATCACCGTTCTCTTGATTGCCCCTGTTGGATTCCTAATGGGTATTCCGTTCCCGACAGGACTGACCCGCCTGGAGTCGCTCTATCCGCAAGCAGTGCGCTGGGCCTGGTCACTTAATGCCGCGTCAAGCGTGATGGGGTCCGCTACGGCGATTTTCTTGGCGGTGTATTTGGGCTTGCGCGTGACGCTGTTAATCGGGGGGGGACTCTATGTATGCGCCATGCTAATCGTATGGCTGAAGTCAATTCCAGTGGAGGCCCCGGTGGCCTAGGAGGTTGGCCGGAGTAGAGAGGTTTGGCGGCCTAAAGCTGCTTCCAATATCAGCCAGCCACCGCCAGCAGAGCTCCCCAATTAAATCCGGCTCCGAAAGCCGCGAAGCAGATCGCCTCCCCCAACACGGGCTCCCTCTGCGAAAACCATTCCGACGCTGCGATCAGCATGGATGCCGACGACGTATTTCCATAGCGCGCAATATTCGAGAAGAATTTCTTCGATGGGACATGCAACGACCGAGCAACGCGATCAATCAAATTTTGATTGGCCTGATGCATCAGGAATATTTCCACATCGCAAGCAGCCTTCTGGTTCCGCTCTAGCACTTCGCTGATCGCAGCCGGTATCTTGCGCCATGCCTGCGTAATCACCGACCGGCCGTTCATCTCGAAGGGTCCGTTATGCCCCAGCCGCAAATCTTCCGCATACGATCCGTCGGTATGCAGGACCGAGTCGACAATTTTGAGCCGCCCCCCGTCCGGTGAGATCAGGCACGCCCCCGCGCCATCGCCGAATAGAATTGCGACGTTCTTGTCGAGAGGTTCCCGAATCGCAAGCGTGGACATCTTCTCGGTTCCGATGACCAGCACGTGGCCATAGGCAGAGGTCAGTCGGCTGGCGAGCGACATCCCGACCAGCGATCCAGCGCTTGCCATGGGCACGTCCAGGGCTGGCGTTTGCTTCAATCCGAGGCGGGCAGCGATGGTGCAGGCAGGGCCTGGGAAACGCCGGTCGCCTGAGCCTGACGCCACGATCAGCATGCCAAGGTGCTCGGCCAGAATACCCGCGCGCTGCAGGCAATCGTTTGCGGCGGCAAGCCCCATATCGACCACTGACTCGTCCTCGTCGGCAAAACGGCGTTCTTCAATTCCGGACATTTCGCGGATCCATTCCGCCGTGCAACCAAGCTGGCAAGCCATGACAGAATTGGTCACAACGCGAGCTGGCAGGTAGGCCCCGAAACTGAAAAGACGACCCACTGGCTCTAAGTCCCTCGTTTAATAACCATTCGCGACACGTAGGTTTCAATTCTGGCAATCGAATCGAATTTCTGCGGATTGAGATCCGAATCGGGCACTTCGATTCCGAACTCACGCTCAATTTCGGCGATCATGTCCGGCAGAGCGAACGAATCCAGGTAGCCCGAATCGAAAAGCGATTCGTCGGGGTCCGGCGAGGTTTTCTTTTTCGAGACGCCTTTCACAATTTCGAGAATTTGTTCGGTTCTATCCATCCGCTATTCTGCTTTAACCGCCTGAAAACGGCGATATTGCTCCATTAAATCTTCCAGCAACATATCCCCGGTCAGCTTGTATCCGGCGCCCGTAAAATGAACGTGATCGGGCTGGCCGTAGCCGGCGCGTACCCACTCCTCCACCGATCCGTTCCCTCCCATTCTCGCGCGCCAGTCCCAGAATGCACAGCGGTGCTGCAGGGCAATCTCGCGCTGGACGGCGATTACTTCGCTTGCTCGGCCCGCACTATAGCTCCCATCCCGCTGACGTATTCCGAAATCCGGCGGTCCGATTACCAGGATGCTCGCAAGCGGCGCTCCTCGCCGCAGCCGGTCGAGAACGCGGCCCAACTGATCCACGTACGACTCGGGCGTCCAGTGCGGATTCAGCGCCTCGTTCGTTCCATAGGCGACTACGATCAGCGCGGGATCCCGCCTACCCAAATGATCCAACAGGATCCGTTCGTCCCAGTCCAGCAGCATGGGAGCTTGCGCGCCGTTGATGCCCAGAGTTTCATAGGTAATGCCGCGTCGATTGTCGGCGATCCATCCGAAGACCTTAATCGGCGCGGCGCTCACGGTTGTTATCGTGTATTTATGCGTGCCGGCGGCGGCGGGATATTCGAAGAGCCCCGGCCCTGCCTCGCCATCGGTGGCGATGGTTCCCGCATGGGTGCCATCCACGGCGAAGTCCAACTGGCCTCCGCTAGGCTGGCGCAGAAACAGGAGGTTGAGTTGGGCGCACTCGGTGTTCAGCGAAATGGTTTCGCCTGGTGCGTCGGCTGCGATGCTGACCCCGCCCAAGCCGTAGCGCCCGTCGGTGGCGCGGCCGATGGTTCCCTCCGTGCGCCAGCCGCTGGAGCTATCGCCCCAGACATCGAATCGCCGGTAGCCGCGAAAGGGGCGGCCCGCCAAAGTGAAGCCCGCGCCGCCGGGGCCGAATCGACTCTGGAGTCCTTGGCGCATGGCATTGGCCCAGTCGTCGGAAGCGGTGTGCGAGTCCCCATAGTGCAGGATGTGGAGCGAGCCATGTTCCAGTGGGTTGGAGAGCTGCGCGAAGAAGGGGACCAGCGCGGCGGGGTTCTCGATTGCATCGAACGCCTTCAACGCTCGGCTGGTCACAAATTGGATTGACGCAAGCCGGGCCTCGGTAGAGATGGCGGGGGGAGCGGCGACTCTGTGTTTAGCGCGCCTTGTTGCCGTGCTTGCAGGGAGGGAAATAGCCGCCATCGCCAGTGCGAGCATCGCACTTGACCGTGACACTAGCTGATCGGCCTCGGCGACCCGCGAAACCTCTGATAACCGCTCATGAGTGCGCCATTCAGGAGCATCGCGATTTTCTTTGCGCCAGCCGGGAAAGGATGGATGAAGTCGGCTGTTACCAAGCGCGGCTGGCCTTCATACCAGCGAGCCATGGTTCCAGCACCGCCCATTGCCTCGAACGTGTTAAAGAAGGCACAGCCGGTTTCTGCAGCCGCTTCCTGTTGGATCTGCACGATTCGGGGCACGGCAGCCATGGTTGCGATTCGACCGTCAGAACCTCGCTCGCCGCGATCCATGGGACTCATGATCAGGATCGATGCCTCGGGCACGGCATCTTTGATGCGCTGGATCACAGCGCGCAACTCTCCAGGGTAGAATGTTTCGAGATATTTCGGATAAACGCTCTCATTCGTGCCGTAGTTAACCACCACCAAACTAGGGTGCTGGTGGCGAAGCTGCTCAGCCCAGCGCTCGCGATCAAAGTAGCGGACCACCACCTGAACTTGTCCGCCATTCAGCCCTAAACTATTGTAAATCACTCCCCTAGCGCCGTTTTCGAAGCTTAACCCGAAGATGCGGACCGCGCCGGACTGCACTTCGAGTCGGAGCTCGTGGGCACCCGGTGACAGGGCAAACTCTGCCCAGCCAGCACCAATCGTGGGGGCAGCGGTGTCAACTGTTCCTAGAAGCTGATCGGCGGCGTGCACCGAGAACACGCCCCCTTGAGGCTTTTTCACGAAAGATACCTCAACGCGATCATGCGCGCCATCCAGACGAATGGTGGAGCTAGCTCCCGGTCCGCCTTCGAACGACACCCCGCCTAGTCCATGCAGTCCATCCCTGGCGCGATCTTGCTGACTCGCGGGCTCCGAGTGCCAGCCGGAGCCGTGCAGATCGACGCCCCTATGTCCATACCAAGCCCATGGTTTCGACGCCAGAATGAAACCATGGCCCCCGTCGCCAAAGCGCTCCTGCAGCAGCGAACGCATGTCGGCGGTGATGGAGTCGGCTGTTACGGGCGAGTCGCCATAGTGGAGAATGCGGGTGACTCCTTGCCCGGATTCAGTCCGCCGCAGGGCAGTGTAGAACGCATTCATTGCGTGGCTGGGGTCTAAAAGCCGAGCTGAGGATGGATGCTCAAACGTCTCATGCGCTCTTGAGGGCTCGAACCTGGCCGTCAGCGGAACCACGGTCCGCACGGGCTCGGCCAACGGGAGCGCGAAGCCCGGCCGAGGTTGAAAATCGACCACGGAAACCAGCGGGACGGGAGCAATCACGTGGGTGTTGGCGAGCACGAACGCAAGGATTGCGAAGAAGAGGATAGTGCTTGAGGTCTTGGCTGGCAGTAAGGGCATCGTTCTCTAAAACCGGGTGTATATGAAGGGGGCAGCGCCAGTGGTGGCCACGTACTGAATTGCAACGACGAGCAGTGCCAATGCGCCCGCCTGCACGTAGGAAGGACTGCGAACGAAGAGGTCTTGGGTGCCGTCATACCAGTGTTTGGGCACAAAATGCGAAATCGCGGCGATCGCCAGCACAATGACGAAACCGGCTGAAACATTAGCGAACGACACGCTCATGGATGCTAGTTGGCTTAAGATATCGCGGGCCGTCGCGAGGTTCGCCGCGCGGAAAAAGATCCATGCAAACGCGACGAAATGGAAGGTAACCAGCGTGCGCACCACGCGAAACACGGGTTGGTTCGAGGGTTGACTGTTTCCCCGAGCCAGCCAGCGAATCACGGCCAGCCCAATCCCGTGCAGCAATCCCCAGATCACAAAATTCCAACTCGCGCCATGCCACAGACCGCCGATCGTCATCGTGACAACCAAGTTGAAATACGCGAATACCTTCCATCTGGACCTGAGCCCAGGCAGCGAAAAATAAAGATAATCGCGTAGCCAGTTTGAAAGCGTAATGTGCCAGCGCCGCCAGAAGTCGGCGAGGTTTTCGGCGCTGTAAGGGGCATTGAAATTGGCTGGCAGGCGCACGCCCAGCAGGAGCGCCGAGCCAATCGCAATATCCGTATAGCCGGAAAAATCGCAGTAGAGCTGGAAGGCATACCCGTAGACGGCCAGCAGAGCTTCGGTTCCCGAATAAAGTTTAGGCAAGTCGAACACGCGGTTGATTAGATTCTCAGCAAGGTAATCGGCGATTAGGAGCTTTTTCATGAGACCCAGGCCGATGAGGAAGAACGCTCTCCCGCCATCTGCGGGATCCAGCAAGCGGCGCTTCTCGATCTGCGGAATCAATTTGCCGAGGCGCGTGATCGGACCAGCCAGGGTCGTTGGAAAGAAACTTGCCGAGCAGAGATACGCCAAGTAGTTAGAAGTGGCCGAGCCATCGCGGCGATAGATGTCGATGGTATAGGTCATGGACTGGAAAGCGTAGAACGACACGCCGAGAGGCAGGGTCCACTGTTTATGGGCCAGAAACGGCATGTATTTCAAGGACGCGAGCAAGGCCACATTGATCGCCACGCTCAGGGTGACGAGCGTGCGCCGCAATCCCTTGCGCTCGGATTTGTCAATTGCCTGCCCAATCAAAAAATCGCAAGTGGAGGCTAGCGGGATGAGCGCCAAGTAGGCGAGATCCCACTTGGCGTAGAAAAAGTAGTTGGCGAAGAGGAGCGCTGCCAGTCCGGCGGTTCGATATCGCCCAACCAGCCAGAACACCAGAAAAACGGAAGCGAGGAAGACAAAGTAAGGCGGGGTGGACAGCAACATCGAGGAAGCTTCAGTATAACCGCAACCCAGCGCGGCGCCAGCAACTAGGGCAACCCAAAACGCTAATCAAGCGTGGATGATGTGATCAATGGGATCTTCAGCCGCCTGAAATCGTTTCGCCTGGGTTAAGCTTGCGGGCAAGGATTCCCGGATCTCTCGCGCTTGCGAGCATTTAAAATTCACAAAGGCGCTTACCTCGCAACGCAGGGATAGGCCCTCTGCTTTGGTGGACAAGCTCAAGGGCGTCCCAGCACCTCCAGAGTTTGTAAGCGATTTAAGCTCCCTGCGATCAAGGCGCGAGAGACCAACCATTTATTTCGGCGAAGGGCGATATAGGGAGTGTTCCGCCTCATCTTCGGCATGGCGCCTAGATCACGAAATCGGCCCTAATTGGCATCAACGGCTTTCGGCTACGGAGCCGCGTGAGAACAGAGACTTTAGTCCTGGCGGAACCTTGGGCGGAGCGTCAAGAGCTTTGACGAAGGCGGCACATCCCTTAACCTTTTCACTGTCAGCTTCTACTATACACATCCGCATCTGGAACCAGAAAGGTGCGACGTTCGCCCGCCGCCCTTGTCACAGCTTCGGCGGCGATGTACCCGCTTCGAACTGCGCCCTCCATCGTGGCCGGCCATCCGGAGCGGGTCCAATCGCCTGCCAAGAAAAGATTTGGAAAGCGTGTCTCAGTGCCGGGGCGAAGAGCCTCCAGCCCGGGCTTGGCCGAGAAAACTGCGCGAATCTCCTTCACCACATGAGCCTTCTCCAGCTTGGCCTGCCGGACTGCGGGAAAAAACTCGCCCAACTCCTTCACCGCCAAGTCGATTACGTCCCTGCGCGGCATGTCTGTCAAGCTGCGCGACGCGCTTACCACTAGTTGCAGGTAATGTCCGCGATCCTTGTTGTACATCCATTGCACTGTTCGGTCGAGCAAGGTTGCATGGGCAAGCTGTGTTACGGAGCGATCGAACCAGAGATGAATGCCGGTGATCGGCGAATGAGTAAACTCAGCAAGATTCAATTCCAACTCTGGTACCAGCGCGGGCATGCGCTCAAACGGCAATGCGGGCACATAGTAATCGGCCGTGCGGAGCTCTCCTTGAGTGCGAACGCCTGCCACCACTCCGCTTTCAATCACGAGACGCTCAACCGGAGTTCGCAGATGGATCTCGACGTTGCCAATTCGCTTCCACTGATCGGACCCGTAAAGCTCTGCCAGCGGGACGGCGGGAACCCCCATCTCGTAGGAGTTTGACTTCGCTAAGAATCCCAACCAGAACACTTGGAACCCATGAGCCGCCGCCATCCGATCCAGATCCTCGCTGATCGCGCTGACTAGCACTTGATTCCAGAAGCAATCGATGGCGCGCTGCGTTTGCTTTTTCTCGCGCAGCCAGTCGAGCATGCTGATGCGATCCAGGTCGGTCCTAGTCGTGCGTTCGCGTTGGATGGCCAACAACCCGCGCCCGATCGCGAGCTTGTCCTTTAAATTTAAGAAAGCTAGCGATAGGAAGCTTTCCGTAAAGTGAAACGGCTTGGGTAGGCGGCCAGCGCGAAGGATCGAGGTGCGCCCGCCCGGCTCGATGAAAAAGAACTCTCGGTAAAAATGTATCCGATCAGCGACGTCCAACCTGCGATAGAAATCCAGCAGATTAACGCAGCAGCGCAGCAGGATGTGCTGACAATTGTCGATAGTCTCGCTGCTTTCGTCGCCGGAGTTCAGCGGATAGGAGGTCGCGCGGCCGCCGAGAAATCCGCGCGACTCGTAAACATCCACCCGGAAGCCCACGCTGCCCAGCGCGGCAGCGGTCGCCAAGCCGGCCAGGCCTCCGCCAATGACGATAACAGTCGGGCTGCTACGAACGGACTCGGATGGGCGTGCGATGTCCGCCTCCGCCGTTGTTGTTGATAATCATGATTGCGATGGAGAGAATTACGGCGATGAAATAGATATCCGATAAATCGAATTGCATGAACTAGCTCCAATACCCGTCAATCAGCCCCAGGGCAACCGCCGCAAGAAAGCCTACAACGGGGAAGGCGGCAAAGGCGGCGAATAACCGACCTCGCCAATGCAGCCGAGAGGGCCAGAACGCCAGAACAAATTGTGGGATCAGTATTAAGGCTAACACACAATTGAAAACAAGCGCTCCGTGGATGCACCAGGGACAATGCCTGCCGCTAGCATTGTGAATGTTGCAGTGAGCAGCCGCCCCAGCCCACCACGACGTGCAGCCGCATTGATATACCAAACTGCAAAAGTTGATAATAAACGCGTAGCTCACCAGCGGCGGCGCTAGAAAACCCGCGCGCTTAAGCGGGTGCATACGCGGCGGCGCGAGCCTTCACTACATTCTCGATAAGCCGCAAACCTGAATCAGCGTCGAGCGAGAGAATCGACTCGGGATGGAACTGCACGGCCTCAATCGGCAAGTCGCGATGGCGGACTCCCATGATGACGCCGTCTTCCGTCTCTGCGGTCACTTCCAGACAAGCTGGCAAGGAAGCTCGAACTGCGAAGAGTGAATGATAGCGTCCAACTTTTAAAGGGTCGGGCAGCCCTCGAAATACGCCCGTGTTTTGGTGGGTGACGAGCGAAGATTTCCCGTGCATGGGATAGTCGAGCACGCCTAGCTCGCCGCCGAAGGCTTCCACCACGCCTTGCAACCCGAGGCAGACTCCGAATAGGGGAATGCCTGCATGGGCTGCAAATTTCACTAGATCTGGCACCCGGAAATCAGCGGGGCGTCCGGGACCAGGCGATACCAAAATCACTGTAGGGGCGATCTGGCGAATCAATTCATGCGGAAACCCGTGCCGGTACGTGATCACTTCGGCACCGGTCTGGCGCGCGTAGTTGGCCAAGGTGTGAATGAAACAATCGTCGTTGTCGATGAGCAGCAGCTTCACGCCGGATCCGGGCTGGTTCCGCTGAACTTCCGTCGAGGGCTTTGTTTGTGGCGGGTGCAGCGCGCGGAAAAAGCCGGTAGCTTTGGTGCGGCACTCCTCGTGTTCCAACTCCGGTACCGAATCATACAGCAAAGTGGCGCCAGCGTTATAACGCGCGATGCCGTCCTTCAGATGCACGGTTCGAATCAGAATGCCTGTGTTGATATCGCCATTAAGCGAGATCATACCGATGGCGCCGCCGTACCAAGCGCGCGCCTCCTTCTCCAAATTCTCGATTGCCTGAGCGGCGGCCTTCTTCGGCGCTCCGATCACGGTGACCGCCCACATGTGGGTCAGGAACGCATCCAGCGAATCGAAGCGAGGTTCCAGCATACCCTCGACATGATCCACGGTGTGAAATAATCCGGCGTACGATTCGATCAACCGGCGTCCAATCACCTTCACCGATCCAGGCACGCACACGCGCGACTTGTCGTTGCGATCCACGTCGGTACACATGGTCAGCTCCGACTCGTCCTTCTCGGAATTCAACAGTTCGCGAATGCTCTCGGCATCGCGGAGCGGATCGCCTGTGCGGCGCGCGGTGCCGGAGATGGGGCACGTTTCAACGCGAGGCCCTTCCACACGAACGAACATTTCCGGCGAAGCCCCGATCAGCTGCTCCTCACCAAACTGCAAGAAGAATTCATAAGGACTCGGACTGGCTTTCTGAATACGCTCAAACAGGGCCGAGGGGCTGTCCGAGTAATTGGCCTCGAAGGTCTGGCGCAAGATGACTTCGTAGTAGTTCCCCTGCCGCATGCCCTCGCGCACCACCTCGACTTTTTTGGAGTATTCGTCGGCAGTGTGATCGGAAACAATCTCGCTTGGCTCGCGAGGGAGGGGAGGTGCGATCGGCTCTCCGTCATGGAGAAGGCCGGCTGTGGAGAGATCGCCCCGCGCAAAATCGTACTGGAAGCGATCAATGGTTTCCTTCTTGCGATCCATGTAGTAAATGTGATCGCAGAGGAACAGGTGCAGGTCCTTGGTTCCGTTGCGCGGGAGTTTGAGATCCACCGGGTCGAATTGGAATAGCAGGTCGTAGCCGAATGCCCCGACCAGTGCCAGCCGGGAATCCTCGTGTGTCCGGAACTCATTCAGCAATGTGCGAAGGAGCGAAAACACGGAAGGCTGCTTGCTGCGGTCCTCTTCGGGAAAGATTGCTGGAAGAGGCTTGAGGCGGCCCTCCATGGCAGTTCCGTTCATGCGAGAGCTCTCCCAATGGGGATGGTGTTCGAGCAGCGGCTGAAGGATGCGGATAATGATCTCCCCTCGGCGATTGAGGGCGCGAAAGCTTACTTCACGCCCGAGCGATATGATCTCGATGGGAGGACAAATAGCCGCAATGTCCCAGCGCGAGTAGCGCTCCGGGTACTCGTAGCCTGACGAAAGATAAATGCCGCGATAGGAGTCGAGCTGGCGAAGGAGCGGCTTTAGGCCGTGCTTGTACGGAAGTCTCGAACTGGAACGAGTGACAGCGATTCCGCCGGGGGTTGTATACGTCAACTGCGGCATTCCTCAGGATATCAAGCCGAGGCTAGACCGCAAGGCAGAACAAGTCGCACAGATTTGTGCGACACTGAATTTGTGAGAGGCAGCGAGTTCGTGCGCAAGCTCCAGCGGCTTGCCAAGGGGCGCGGTGTTCGCTTCGACTATGAACCAAGTATTGGCAAAGGAAG
>JANXQZ010000957.1 GCA_025353235.1 Bryobacterales bacterium | reverse complement strand
CTCGATCGTGAAGCCGACCTCGCCCACTTTGACTCGTCCGCTTACGTCGTTGGTCTTCACCTCTTCGGTGCCGCGGCCCTCGACACCGGTCGATTCATGCGGAACGCGCGGATCGGAAAAAGCCCTCCTCACTACACGCGGCCAAGACAGTTCGTCAGGTTCAAAGGCGGCAGTGGGACAGACGTCCGGCTCCGGGTCAAAGCGCAGACGCATCATTTGGAACACCTTGCGCATGGTCCGCACCATCGTGGGATTCAAATGCTCCTGACTCAAGCCGTTGAAGCAGGCGTAACACTCCACGCATTCGTCGCGATTGATGGTGGCGCGCTTGATGACGGGGTCGATATAGATCGCGCCCATCGGACACACGTAGGTGCAGTTGCCGCACGCGACGCATTTATTCGGATTGATCTTCATAGGGATGACTCGCGAAATATCCGCCGACTCGCATCGATCTTTGAGTAGAGCAGGGCGGCGATCAGACAGAGGCCAGAGGCAACAAAGAAGGGCATATTCCACCCGTAGCCTTTCACTAAATATGCCAGCATCGTTGGAGAAATCGCGCCTCCTATGTTACCGCACATGTTCATGAGCGCCGACGCTGATCCGGCATAATCCGCCGCGATGTCGAGCGGAAGCGCCCACGAAACTCCCACCGTCAACTCGAGCCCGAAGACGCCCAGGCAAGTGAACCACACGGAGCTAACCGGATCGTGGGTGAGCGTCGCCGGCAGGATGCCTGCAGCCGCGAGGAGAAATCCGAAAATGGCCACGCTGCGGCGAGCCAACGAGATGTTGCCGGTGTGCTTGAGGATCCGGTCAGAGATCCAGCCGCCCAGCAGGTCGCCAAATACGCCCGCAAGTAATGGCATGCTCGCGTAGTAACCCATCTGCTTCAGCGTGAAGCCGCGATGGTCTTTCAAGTAGGTCGGAAACCAGTCGAGGTAGACGGCGATGCAGTAGCCATAGCAGAAGTACATCAACGATACGTACCAAAGGCAACGGCTTGCGAGTAGCGTTCTCCAGGGGACGTTTTGAGTGGTCGCCGACCGTGCTCCGCCCATGGAGTTGTGGATCAAATCGCGCTCCGCTTGATTCACGCCGGGATGTTCTTCAGGCGTGTCGCGGTACCAGAGAAACCATGCGATGGCCCAGATGATTCCGAAAAATCCGAAAACGAAAAACGGCGCTCGCCAGCCGTACGCGACGATCAACGCCACTACCAGCGGCGGAGTGAGCGCGGCGCCCATTCGTGATCCCGCGTGCGTGACGCCCTGCGCCATGCCCCTTTCGGCCGGGAGCATCCAGCGCGATAGCGAGCGTGTCGCGATGGGGAAGGCACCGGCTTCGCCCATGCCGAATAGAAATCGGCAGACCACCAGCGAGCTTGCGTTCCAGGAGAGAGCCGTGACCGAAGTGAATATGCTCCACCAAGCGACGATGAGACTGAGCGCCCGCCTGGGTCCGATGCGATCTCCCAGCCAGCCGCCTGGGATTTGGAAGAGCGAGTAGCCCCAGCGAAACGAGGCTAGAATCCACCCCATCGTGACCATCGACAGACCTAGCTCCTTTTGCATGGAGGGAACGGCGGACGAGATCACCACGCGGTCCATGTACGTGATCATGTAAGCCGCCACGGTCATGCCCAGCACCGCGTAGCGCAGGCGGGTGGGCTTCATTAAACTGCGGGAGCGCGCAGAAACTTATCGAACCAGGCGATCGTTCGCGACCAGGCATCGCAGGCGGCTGCGGCGTTGTACGCCGGACCGGTGTCGTTATGAAAGGCGTGTCCCACGCCCTGATAGATGTGAAAGCCGAAGGTCTTCTGTTGGCCGATCATGGTGGTGATTACGGCTGGCGTCTGCAGCGTGAGGTTGCGATCAAGTTCGGCGTAGATGCCAAGCACCGGGCTGTGGATTCGGACTAACTGGTCGGCTGGCGGCAGGGGAGTTCCATAGAACGCGACCGTGGCCCGCAGCTCATCGACGTTCACAGCCAAGTGCCATGCATTGCCGCCGCCCGCGCAGAAGCCCACCGTGGCGATGCGGTCGAATTGAACGGCATCGAGCGTCTTGAGATAGGCGAGGCCGGAGATGAGATCGGATCGGCGCTCGTCCAGCGTGGTTCGGCCATAGGCGGCCATCTGCTGGACGGTATCTGGAAACTGCTGAGTGCCGCCTTGGCGCGAGAGCAGGTCTACGCCGAGGCCGACATAACCTGCGCGAGCCACTCGCCGCGTTACGTCCTTGATGTGTTCCACTAAGCCGCGGTTCTCGTGAATGACGATGACTGCGGGCTTCTGGGCGTCGCCGGATCGAGGATAGGCGAGATGGCCGAAGATCGTTCCTGCTTCGCCCTGAAATTGCACGTCCTGCACAATTAAATCGGG
>JANXQZ010000880.1 GCA_025353235.1 Bryobacterales bacterium | reverse complement strand
CGCTGGGGGCAAGAGTCGGATCCTGGTTTCCCGGCGCGAAAGCCGCGCCATACGCAGGCGCATTGATATTGCGCCGCTGCAACAGGTGCTCGCCCAGAGTGCCGACGTAAGAAACATCCAACACCGATTCCAGCGGCAGCTTGTATTGCACTCCAAAGTTGAAAGCGTAAGATGTAGGATTTTTTCCTTTGCGGTCGTAGGCCACCAATGCCGGTGGCGCCAGCAGAACTTGTCCGGAATTGAGGTTCTGGATTTGTCCGAAGAAGAACGTTGGCTGGAGCGTGGTGGGCGGGTTGGTGAGGAGATCGAAAACAACGTTGCCCTGAGGCCGGTCGTAGAAGACACCGCCGCCACCTCGAACCACCAAGCTATGATCTCCTTTCAGGTCGTAAGCGAAACCGAAGCGCGGGGCGAAATGAATGCCTCGATTCTTATAGAGTCCTTCTTCGATCCCGGCTCCTGCCTGTACGATGCCGTTCAAAAGTTTGCCGGTGTTTGGCACAATTCTTCCAATGTAGGCTCCGTCGATGGTGTTGCCCGTCGATGGCACGAAGCCCGCAACCAGGGAGATGGGATCGGCCGCACGACGATTGGACCCGCTGCAGGTGGCCGTATTATTCACGCAAATCGGGCGATAAAGGCGCGGCGCGTCCCCGGAGTTGAACCGGTTCGGCAGGAAATTGGAGGTTTGCAGATCTTCATCGTATTGCGGCTGAATCCAGTAGAAACGCATGCCGTAGTCCAGCGTTAGGCGGCTGCTTACCTTCCAATTGTCCTGGGCGAAGAATTCAACGTTGTTGTATCGATACTTGCCGATGAAATAGCCAGAAGCCTGGCTAAATTGGTTGTAGACACCGACGGCAGCATTGGCAAACCCAAAGCCGGTGTCCAGGGGGTTGGAAGTGTTGTCTTGAAAGTTGTACTGTCCGTTGTTGTTGGCAAAAGCGCTCTGCGGCTTGAAGCTGTTTTGCCAAAACGCGCCGACTTTGACGGTGTGCTGTCCAGCAACTTTGGAAAGCGCCGCCGACCAATCGCGATTGGTGTTGAAGTTGTAAAATGGCGAGTTGTTGGAACCGATATTCGGTCCATTCGCGATGCGTCCGCCATTGAATATGAATTGCGGAGGAGAGTCGATCTGCACCGCGCTTGGATACAACACGGGCAGGCCAGAGAGACCAAGACTTGTCCGGTTGAACTTCGTATTGGCGGGATTGATGTCGATCGAGTTATGGCTGCCGCCGATCGTCAGTTCCAGAATCGTGGTCGGGCTGAACGAGCCATTCAGAGTCACCGCATAGGTGGTTCGCGGGTTCGGCAGCAGCACGTTGTAATCGGGCAGGTTAGTGCTGAGCACGAACGAGCCGTAGGGCAGAACCTGATCGTTCTTTACTTTGATGTAGCGCCCTGAGACACGCCAATTATCCGTAATGTTGTAATCGATGCGAACCAGATCCTGGCGCTGCGGCTGGCTGGAGGGCTGCTCCGTACTGTAGTTGTAACCCACGCCCGTGGCGTTGGGAAGCGGATACAGCTTGAGTATGTTCAGCCCCAGTCCGTACAAGCGGCTGGGCGGGATCCTTCCGAGCACTCCGCCATCCTGGAAACAACCCGCAGTGTTGCCCGAGCTGCATGGAAGGTTTGTCCCGGCATCGCGAATATAGGGAAACGGGTTGCCGGCGTTGTCGACCGTTTGGGAGAAATCCCCGGCCCGTTCGAGCGCGGTCGGCACAGTGACGCGGGTAGGCCCAGTCGGCGGGATGAAGCGTTTCTGATGCTCTTCGCTGAAAAAGAAAAACAGCTTCTGCCTGTCGCGGTTGTATACCTTAGGAATGTAAACGGGGCCGCCTATGGTGAAACCGAGGTCGCGCTGGTCAAGGCGCGGTTTGTTGATGTGGTTGGTGGCGGTGCTGTCGCGATTATTGATCCAAGTGTTTGCGTTCATCCCGTCATGGCGGCGGAAGGCATAGAAAGACCCGTGGAAATCCCGGGTGCCGCCCCGCGTGACGGCACTGATCTGGGCCCCTGCGGAACGCCCGTATTCGGCTTGGTAATTCGATGTCAGGACCTTGAATTCCGCCACTGAATCGAGGTTCAAACTGAGGAGCGTGCCATTGTTGCCGGTGTCCACGATTGAAACTCCATCGAGTTGCAGATTGTTTGCGCTGCTACGCAGCCCATTGGCGAATATATTCGTGATAGAGTCGCTCGATCCGTTGTTCGTATTGAAAATGATGCCGGGGACCAAAGATGCCAGCGGTGTGAATCCGCGTCCATTCACTGCGATGTCCCGCAGAATTTCACCCTGAATGGCAAGCGACCGTTCGGCGCTTTCGGATTGAACCAGAGTCGCTTCCGCCGTAATGGTCACGGTCTCCGTAGTGGCGCCGACTTCCAGCACGAGGTTGCCGAGCGCGAGCTTGTCATTCGCCACCAGCTCGAGATCGGTGCGCTCCGTTCGCTTGAAGCCTTTGGCTTCGATGAGCAAAGTATAGGTGCCCGGAGGCAACTGCGGGAATACGAACCGGCCTTCGCGGTCTGTCGTTGTATTTTGCGAGAAGCCTTTCTCTCCATCCTTGACCGCGACTGCCGCGCCAGGCACGGCGGCCTGCTGCTGATCCAGGACACCGCCGGCGATTGAACCGCTGGTGGTTTGAGCATTTCCGTTGCACACGGCCAGCGTGAGAAGCAGGATGGATATTGCTAAAAATCTGAAAGGCAAACACTGCCGCCCAGGAACTTGGTATCGGAACAATTTCATCGGACCCCTTCTGGATTGAACTTCAGAGAGCATACCACGAAACGGAGGATGGCACTTGACAGGAACGAGACAGATCTTTTCACCGTCTTGAAACGTAAGTCGAGGATGTTACACTAATTAACAGTTGTTCATGATCAAGTTTGGATTATTCTTAGTTCCGGTTTTGCTTGGTGGCAGTCTCATGGCTGCTGAGTCGGAGTCGGACATCGTGGTCAGATATTTGGCGGCCAGCCAACAGCAGCAGTCGGCGCTGAGAGGCGCTTCGATGGAAGTCGAGATCGATGCCCACGTTCCCAAGCTGCAAAAGTGGGGCAAGTTGCACGCTTTGCGCAACATTTCGAAGCTCGGCACGATCACCTACCGCATGCTCGGATTCAACGGGGACAATACTGTGAAGAAGGACGTAATCGCGCGCTACCTGGCTGCGGAAGTGCAAGCCCAAACCGGTCCAAGCATCGCCATCACGCCCGCTAACTATAAGTTCAAATACAAAGGCCGACGCGTAGAGCGAGGGCAGCCGATTTATTTGCTGGCGGTATCCCCGCGCACGAAGCAAGTCGGTCTGTTCAAAGGCGAGATATGGCTCGATCCGCAAACCTGCATGCCGCTCCGGGAATCCGGCCGGTTCGTGAAAAGCCCATCCGTGTTTCTGAAGAGGATGGATTTTACGCGGGTTTACGAGGTGCGGAATGGGATCTCAATCCCGCAAAGGCTGGAAAGTCAGGTGGATACGCGCTTCTTCGGTCCGGTGCAGCTCAGCATCGACTTTACGCATTTCGCCAAAGATCCCGACTCCGAAGCTAGTGCCGCCGCATCCACTATAGAAGCGCAGAACTAACGCCTGCTAAACTGGGCTTTCAGCCTACAATACGAGAATCTGCACGGGAGTACATGAGAACTTTATTTCTAAATCCACCCTCTTTTGAAGGGTTTGACGGTGGCGCAAGCTCCCGCTGGCCGGCTTCCCGCGAGATCGAATCGTATTGGTATCCTGTCTGGCTTTGCTACCCGGCGGGAATGTTGCCAGACAGCAAAGTGCTGGATGCGCCGCCTCACAAGGTCTCTATCGAACAGACCGTGGCCATGGCTTCGGATTTTGAATTGCTGGTTTTGTTCACCTCCACCCCTGGCTTCAACGTGGACGTGAAAATTGCGGAAATGATGCGCGACGTCAACCCTAAGATGAAGGTGGCGTTCGTGGGACCGCCGGTCACCGTAGAGCCCGAGAAGTCGTTGCGGGCATCCAAGGCGATCGATTTTATCGTCAAGCGCGAGTTCGACCATCAGATTGCCAATTACGCGAAGGGCACCCCGCTTTCGGATCTACCTGGCGTCAGCTATTGGAAGGACGGGCAGATCGTCCACAATCCAGAAGGCGGCGTGATTGAAAATCTCGACGAGCTTCCGTGGGTGAGCAAGGTTTACAAGCGCGATCTGAACTTCCGGAATTACAACGTTCCGTTCCTGCTGAATCCGTTCATTTCGTTTTACACCAGCCGCGGATGTCCGGCGATGTGTACCTTCTGTCTCTGGCCGCAGACTCATTCGGGCCACCGCTGGCGTTTGCGTTCGTCGGATGACATCGTCAACGAATGCCGCTACGCGCTGGAGAATTTCCCGGGACTGCGCGAGATTTTCTTCGACGACGATACGTTCAATTACCGCAAAGAGCGAACAATTGAGCTGTGCAGCAAGCTGAAGCCGCTGAAGTTTACTTGGAGCTGCACCTCTCGCGTTACCACCGATTACGACACCCTGAAGGCGATGAAAGATGCCGGCTGTCGGCTCTTGATTGTGGGATACGAGAGCGGGGATGCGCAGATCTTGAAGAATATCAAGAAGGGCGCAACCATCGACATGGCGCAGCGCTTCACGGCTAACTGCAAGAAGCTGGGCCTTACGATTCACGGGGACTTCATCATCGGCTTGCCCGGTGAAACCCGCGATACGATTCGCACCAGCATCGACTTCGCCAAGAAGTTGGATGTTGACACCATTCAGGTTTCTCTCGGCCATGCGTATCCGGGCACTGAGTTTTACGAGCACGCGAAGAAAAACGGCTTGGTGTCTATCGAAAATATGACAGATGCCGGTGGTCACCAATTGCCGAACGTGATCTACCCTGGCCTGGACCGTGGCGAGTTGGTCGAGTGGGTGGAGCGCTTTTACGGCGAATATTATTTCCGTCCGAAAGTGGCTTGGCGGCTAGTGAGCAAGGCCATGTTCGACTCGAATGATCGCAAGC
>JANXQZ010000875.1 GCA_025353235.1 Bryobacterales bacterium | reverse complement strand
CACTCGCCGGCGCGATCAACCGCATGGCCGCACGGCTCGCGGGCTTCGTAAGCGGGCAGGCGAACAATTTTCGGCTGTCGAACATCTCCAGCTCGTCAGCCATTGCGATGCTGTTCCTGACGCTGATCGGATCGCTGGTCGGGTTCACGTGCTACGTGTGGCTGCTGGGTGTCTCTACTCCCACTCGCGTGGCAACCTATGCTTATGTAAATCCAATCATCGCTCTCCTTCTGGGATGGTCCCTCGGCGGTGAGCATCCCAGCACGCTGTCCTTGGTAGCCAGCGGAGTGGTGATCCTATCTGTCGCCACTGTGATCTCCAGCAAGAGACCGTCTACGCAAGATGAAACGGTCGCATCATCTGTAAATTTCAACCCCCTGTTTGCGGCAGACGAGCCATAACAGGTAACATTCCATAGGAGTCCCTCATGAGCATATCTCGCAGACGCTTTCTTGAAACCACGGCCCTGGGCAGCCTCGCGGTAACAACCGCAGCCGGTGCTGAATCCGACATGTCCCCCAAGGGAATGCCGACTCGCATTTTGGGCCGCACCGGCGCCCGCGTTTCTATTCTGGCCATGGGCGGGGGGAGCCGGTTCCTCTCCTATGGGACCGAGGACAAAGCTCTCCAGGCGATGAACCATGCTATCGACCTCGGCATCAGCTATATCGACACCGCGTACGCCTATGGCAATGGCCTTAGCGAAACGCGGGTGGGAAAGATCATGGCCACGCGGCGCAGCGAAGTTTTCCTGGCCACCAAGATTCCCGACCGGACCGCTGACGGAGCGATGCGCATCGTGGAAGGCAGCCTGAAGCGACTGCAAACAGACCATCTCGACCTGGTCCACATTCATATGTTGACCACTCCCGAGGATCTCGCCGCTATCGAATCCAAAGATGGGGTTCTGAAGACTTTCTACAAACTGCGCGATCAGAAAGTAGCCCGGGCGATTGGGATTACCTGCCACACCGATCCCGCGGTTCTGAAGCAGGCGCTCGAGCATAACGATTTCGATTGCACCCAGATGGCTTTGAACGCCGCTCTCGTTGGCATGATGAGCGGGTCCGGAGGCATGGTGATCAACCCCGAGATGAAACCGAGCTTTGAGACGATCGCCTTGCCGCTAGCGGTCAAGAAGAAGATGGGCGTGATCGCGATGAAGGTGTTCGCCGCAGATGGACTAGCGGGCCAGGTGCCTTCAGAAAAGCTGATCCGGTATTCCCTTTCGCTGCCCGTTTCGTTATGCGTGGTTGGCATGCCAAAGATGGAGATGATCGACGAAAACGTTCGTCTGGCGAAGGAGTTCCGGCCATTGGGCAAAGCGGAAATGGAGTCGCTGTCGAACGCGCTCTCGACGAAGAATAAGGCATCGCTGGATCGTTATTTCGCGAATCACGTGGACCACTACGCGGCTTAGCGGCCAGGATTGGCCAAAGCCATAGGAGGCTATTTGGCAAATTGTACTAGATAATCCTGATTTCTTCTCCGCTCGCGACGAATTTGCTTGCGGTTAGGCTGCTTTGTGGGGCAGCCAATCTTGGCTGCAGCCGGCTTTCAGCTGGCTTTCTCAGGGTACAAATACTCTCTGATAGCCCGGAAAGCCGCCTAAAAGACGGCTGCAGGCAAGATTGGCTGCCCACAATTGCTGATTACTGTCCATAGGCAATGTAGAGCAGCCAATCCTGACTCCAACCGGCTCAGAGAGATTTCTTCTCGTGGATGCGATCCAGTTCGAGCACTAAGTCGCCCTTCTTGTCGACCATAAACGCGGGGACGAACTTCGCCCCCCATACAATCTCATCGTGCCGGTAGGAGTAGCGGACGTTCACAGTCTGGCTGAACGTGTCGTCAAAGCCTTTTATCAGAATCAGGATCTCCGCTTCTTCCCGCTTCAAGTCGTCTGCTGTTTTTCCAAAGAGCGGGCTGGCGTCGTCAATTGGGTGCACTATGGTCCAAGTCAAAGGAAAAAAGTAAATATTGGTTCTTTCCAGAGTAAGACTCGCGAACTGTCGTTTGAGATCGCCATTAGAGCGCTCCACAGTCATCAGCACTAACTTGGCTTCCACGTCCATCAAATTGTTATTGCGCTGATTCGCGATGCGGAACTGCAGACCCGTAATATCCTGATAGGGAGCGACCAGCACCGAATTGCTGAACAGGATCTTTGCCGAAGGTCTCGAAAAACGCCCATAGAGCAGTCCTGTAGCCAGCGCAAAGCCCATGAGTCCAACCATGGCTTCGATCGCCGCTATTGAGTTTGCGGCAAGTCCCCGCGGGTAAACACTGCCGTAGCCTACCGTCGTGAGCGTATGAACACTGAAAAAGAAGGCGCTCGCGAAAGGCCCGACGCCGGTGTTTTCTGCCGACCCGACCAAATTATGAATGCCGAAAACGATGAACAAGCCAGCAAAGATCAAGTTCACAACCAGATAGGCCAGGAACACGCAGGCGATGAACTTCGGCCAAGTGGTATCGATGAGAAACAGATAGGGATTTCTGGCAGAGAGCGGCACGCCCCGCCGATGCACGTTGAAAGAACCGTCTTTATTGATGGCGCGGCGGATTTCACCGCTGAACGTCTGGGTTAAACCAGGGTCGAAGGTTTGCTTTGCCGCCATGCTCCATGGTAAACGGGGGATGTGATCCGGCTGATACAATTTGGTTCGATGCGAAGAATATTGCTGGCTGTTGCGATCGCCGGTCTAACAAACCTGGCCGCGACTGAACGGAACGATAAAGATGTAGAGTACGCGCGTCCCGGCGGCAAGCCAGTCTTGCTAGACCTGCACATTCCAGATGGACCGGGTCCATTTCCTGCCGCTATCCTTGTCCACGGCGGCGGTTTCGACGAGGGGAGCAAGAGCACCAATGTCCGCCCGTTATTCGACCCGCTGGCGAAGGCCGGATTTGCATGGTTCAGCATCGACTATCGGCTCGCGCCCGAGGTTCGGTTTCCGCAAGCGATGGAGGATGTGAACAGCGCGATTCGCTGGGTGAAGGCCCATGCGAAGGAGTACCGGGTGGAAGTCTCAAAGCTCGCCCTCATCGGGGAATCGGCGGGCGGGTTGCTCGTAAATTACGCGGGCACGCACGATACTCCCGAGACGAAAGTAGCAGCCGTGGTGGATTTTTATGGCCCCGTTGATTATGGGAAGCTCGCTGAAATGCGGCGCGATCACCCGGATCAATTCAACATGAAGTCCATCAACCGGCACGCTTCGAACGGCGGCGGAATCCACTTCTTCGGCGTGGAGCAGCTGGATGCCGCAGGGCTATCGAAACTGCACGCCCTCTCGCCCATCGGCGCTGTTCATAAAGGCATGCCTCCATTCCTCTGCGTGCATGGCACGAAGGACGATCAGGTGGCGTACGATCAGTCGCCAGCGATGTGCGATGCGATGCACAAGGCGGGGGTCGCGTGCGAGTTGATCGTGATTGAAGGAGGCGGACACGGGATGTCGAGTTGGCGCGATCCCGAGATGCAGCATTGGAAGCCGGAGATGATCGATTGGTTGAAGAAGATGCTACGTTTGTGATCGCCCGCGCGGTCCCAACTCGATTGCCTCGGCGCTGGAGATTTTGCCGCCCTCTACGGTGAATCGCAGCAGGGTCCGAACCGTGTGCCATCCGTAATGGCCGCAAGCGCCTGGGTTCATATGCAGCAGTCCGAGCGACGGGTCGCGCATAACCTTCAGTATGTGCGAATGGCCGCAGATGAAGAGACCCGGCCTCTGGCGCACCAGTTCTTTCTTCGCTCGCGCATCGTAATGGCCTGGGTAGCCTCCGATGTGCGTCATATAAACCTGCAAGCCGTTGCACTCCCACTCGAGATCGCGCGGCAAATCGGCTCGCAATTCGGCTCCGTCCACGTTTCCATAAACACCGCGCGTGGTCTTGAATTGTCTGAGCCGGTCCAGGATCTCCACCGAACCGAAATCGCCTGCATGCCATACTTCGTCGCACTCGGCAAAGTAGGTGAAGATCGCTTCGTCCAGGAAGCCGTGCGTGTCTGCCAGAAGTCCGATTCGCATTCCTCTTGCGATTTTCCTACATGGCGCTTTCCTATAGAGTGAAGTGTGACTGCCGTTGAGGTATTACGAGTTGACAACGAATGGGGGCGCGACTGACTTTGCGCGAGTGATCCGAGCATGCGAATCATTGGGACCTTATTGCCTAAGCGGCGG
>JANXQZ010000846.1 GCA_025353235.1 Bryobacterales bacterium | reverse complement strand
GATTCTGGCACTTGCCGATTCACCAGCGGCTGCGAGTCAGCGGGTCGACGCCACATCGTATGTGGCTTTATCCACCATCCTAATTGGGTTCGGTCACAAGTTTCACGCGGGTCCAAAGTTCTCTAGTAAGCGCGCCAGCCTCATGTTCACTGACGGTGAAATTCGGACTGTTGCGAAACTAGCACCGCTCCCTCACGGTCACGGCTCGGTCGGGCTACCGGCGGTCCCAATACACAGTACATTCGCCGATATCCACGGACTGCGAAAAGATCTGAGCAAGCCCGAACGCCTTTACGTGCTCTTCCTTGTCATCGCAATCCTGCACGGTGCTGAAGACCCCCGCCTTCACCCGTCGGATCAGCTCTGCGTCTGATACGACGTGCAGGCGATCCGCCAGCGCTGGAGGCAACTCGAGCTTATGAGAATCGGCGTGCTCCATCCCGGGAAGAGGCACGCGCCTTCTGAGAAAATAACTCTGCTCCGGCGACAGCACCAAACCTCCGGGAGGAGTTACCTGATCAATCTTATCTGCAAGCTTCTGGGCGTCTTTCCAATTAAAGTTGCCTACTTCTGAGTGGACAGACCTTCCCACTCCTAGAGCGGCGAGTCCGATTACGAGCAGGGCGGGCCACAGGGGCCGCCTGGGAGGATCCACTAAGCGCAGCGCTAGCCCATATACTCCTGAAACCGCCAGGATCGCCAGAAACGGTACGGTCAGCAAGAAGTATCTTTGAAACGTTGGATGGGCATTCAGCAGGTGAGCGCTGATGGCTAAAGTGAGCCAGCCGCACAGGTAGAATTCTGCCTGTTGCGGCTTCTCCCAGCCGCTCCTCCGCCTGACAAACGCCAGCCCGCAAATCGCAAGCGACGCCAAGATGAAGGCCTGGGTTGACCCCAGCCATGCGGCCCAGACCTCGATATCGTGTGCGAGTGCTCCGTCCCAGTGCTCCTGTCGATGGAAGGCATGAAATTCTACGATGTTGAAGAACACTTGACGAGGGCCTTGCACAAAAAGCCAGAGCACCGGTGAGAACGCAATCAGAATACCGGCGACGAACGCAGTCAGCTTCCATGCGCGGCTGCCAAGCCGGTTATACAAGATGATCCAGATGAGAAAAACCGGAGCCGCCGGAGCCGTGAGAAGAGATGATGCAGCAGCAGCGCCCGCCAGAAGACCGGCCAGCCCCGCCAAGAGAACACCGTCCCGCTCAACCGCTCTTACCGAAACGCGGAAGGATGCGACCAACAGCAGAAGGCAGAGCCCGTAAGCTTGAGATACCGAGCCATACTGAACTACCCCTTCATTAAAACTTACAAGGCAGAGCACGGTGAACGCGGTGGCTACCCGCCATCCCTTGGCTGGGAAGCGTGAAAAAACATAATCCGCCGCGAGCAGGCTTGCACACATACTTTCCAGGGAAGATGCCACGTGCGCCACCCGCCAACTCTCTCCGAAGACAGTCATCAGTGCGGCGTTCCAGTAGGCGTTCAGCGGCGTCTGCGGGAAGAAGAAATCGAGATAGGGCCTCTTTCCGTGTTTGATGAGTTGGGCCGCGAGCAGGTGAAAGCCTTCGTCCCAAGCGAACCCAATTGTCTGCGAGTAGACGATGAGCGCAGCGGCGAAGACAGCGGCAAGTCCGCTCAGAAGCAAATAGGGAGTGCGTCCGCGGTTCAGGTGGGGATCGTCTGGCAGAAACACATTTTACCTAACCGCAGGGTTCGCGATGGTGCCAAGGTACACTGAATTAACTTGCATGAAACAGAAGATACGATCGACAACCATTCTCTGCGTGCGCAGGACCGGAAAGGTTGTCATGGCCGGCGACGGACAGGTGACGCTCGGCCAGGAAGTCTTGAAATCGTCGGCGAAAAAGCTGCGCCGCCTGTATAAAGACAAGATTATCGCCGGATTTGCCGGGTCCACCGCCGACGCCTTCGCCCTATTCTCCCGCTTCGAAGCAAAGCTCGAGCAGTTCAACGGCAATCTGCCGAGAAGCGTCGTGGAGCTCGCGAAAGAGTGGCGAACGGACCGGGCGCTCCGTCATCTGGAGGCGCTCCTATTGGTCGCCGACACGGAAGACACGTTTATCGTAAGCGGCAACGGCGACGTGATCGAACCCGATAACGAGATTGCCGCCATAGGTTCGGGCGGTCCATTCGCGAAAGCAGCCGCCACTGCCTTGGTTGAAAATACTAAACTGGGAGCGAAGGAAATAGTCGAAAAGGCCATGACCATCGCGGGCAAGATCTGTATCTACACGAACGAATCCATCACTTTCGAGGAACTCTAGATGGTGATTTACCTGCCCGGCCAGGCGAGTGACGAACTGCCGATGCTGGATGAGTTGACGCCCAGGGAAATCGTTCACGAACTCGACAAATACGTAGTGGGCCAAGCGGACGCTAAGCGAGCCGTAGCTATTGCTCTCCGCAACCGAATCCGTCGCCAGAAGCTGGAACCCGAGATGGCCGAAGAGGTGATGCCCAAGAACA
>JANXQZ010000819.1 GCA_025353235.1 Bryobacterales bacterium | reverse complement strand
CATCCCTTCCGGCGACGTGTACATCGAGAAGGAATCCACTGTTAACGACGAGTTGGATAAGCTCCGCTTAGCCGCTACTAAATCGCTGTTCGAACGCCGCGACTGCATCATCGTCGCAAGCGTCAGTTGCATATATGGCTTAGGCTCTCCCGAAGCTTACTACGGCATGCTGCTGATGCTGGAGAAGGGGCAGAAGATTACTCGCAAGGCGATCCTCGCCAAGCTGGTCGAAATTCTCTATGATCGGAACGATGGCGACTTCCGGCGCGGCACCTTTCGCGTGCGCGGCGACGTGATCGAGGTCTTCCCAACTTACGACGACAACGCCTATCGCATAGAACTTTGGGGAGACGAGATCGAATCGCTTAGTCAAGTGGACCCGCTGCTGGGCCAAGTTAAACAGACCTACCTGCGCCTGCCCATCTACCCGAAGACTCACTATGTGATGACGCCGCAATCCAAAGAACAGGCGCTCAAGAGTATCGAGGCCGAGCTTGAATGGTGGCAGCCTGAGTTGGAAAAGCAGGGCAAGCTAATCGAAGCCCAGCGAGTGTATCAGCGCACCATGTTCGATCTGGAGATGATCCGCCAGATCGGCTACTGTCACGGCATCGAGAACTATTCCCGGCATTTTTCCGGAAGACTCCCTGGAGAAGCTCCTCCCACCCTGCTGGACTATCTTCCTCACGATCATCTCGTCTTCATCGACGAGAGCCACCAGACCGTTCCTCAGGTTCACGGCATGTACCATGGCGACCGTTCCCGCAAAGACATCCTGGTGAACTATGGCTTTCGCATGCCCAGCGCCAAGGATAACCGTCCGCTCACCTTCGAGGAGTTCGAGAATCGAGTGAATCAGGTGATCTATGTTTCCGCGACGCCCGGACCGTACGAGCTCACCAAATCGGGCGGCGAAATCGTGGAACAGATTATTCGGCCCACGGGCCTGATCGATCCGCCCGTCGAGATCAGACCCATTAAAGGCCAGGTGGACGATCTGTTGCACGAGATTCGCAAGCGGACCGAGTGCAACGAACGCGTGCTGGTTACCACGCTGACCAAGCGCATGTCGGAGGACTTGACTGAATACTACTCCGAGGTGGGCGTGAAGTGCGCTTATCTGCACTCGGAAGTGAGCACGCTCGATCGCATTAAAATCTTGCGCGATCTGCGCCGCGGCGTCTTCGATGCGCTCATCGGAGTAAACCTCCTGCGCGAGGGTCTTGACCTTCCCGAAGTGTCGCTGGTAGCTATTCTGGATGCTGATAAAGAGGGGTTCCTGCGGTCTACGGGGTCTTTAATCCAGACCATTGGCCGCGCCGCTCGCAACATCAACGGAATCGCAATTCTGTACGCCGACGTGATTACGGTGAG
>JANXQZ010000754.1 GCA_025353235.1 Bryobacterales bacterium | reverse complement strand
ACTCCGCTGATGCTGGCGGTTGCGAGCGATCACGCCGATCCGGAAATCGTGCGGCTGCTGCTGAGTCAAAAACCGGATATGGCACTGAAATCAAAGCTGGGCGAGACCGCGCTCGCCTGGGCGGTCAAATTTCAGCATCCGGCAATTCTTCCCGCCGTACAAAAAGTGTCTATCGGGTTCGAGGCCCCAGTGATCAGCCCTTCAGCCCTGGAACACACCGAGCTGCGCGATGTCCGTCAAGCGGCTGAGAAAGGTCTGGCTTTGCTTCAGAAAACCACGGCAAGCTTCTTTCGTGAAGGCGGGTGCGTGGGTTGTCATGCGCAGCACATCGAGGTGATGTCCACGGCTGTAGCCCGCTCAAAAGGGATGCGGTTTGATGAAGCGGCTACGTCAGAAGTTTTGCGTGCGACAAAATTAGAGTTCGCAAGCCGGCGGGACCAGCTTCTCGAAAGAGAGGAGGGCCCCGCTGACGTGATACTCACGGGTGCTCTGGTTGCTTTCGCGTTCCAGAACGTACCGGCGGACCGCGTAACGGACGCCATGATCCGTTCGGTGGCGAGCCAACAAATGCCGGAAGGAGATTGGAGTAGCATCGGCATCGTGCGCCCCCCTACGGCCGACGGTCATTTCTCGTTCACAGCCGCGGCAATCCGTGCGCTCCAGCAATACGGGGCTCCAGCGCTTAAGGTGGAGATGCAAGAGCGGGTCGCACGCGCAACCAGATGGATCATTGAAGCTGAGCCACAGACCACCGAAGATGCCGTTATGCAGTTGCTCGGGGCTAAATGGGGCGGTGCCGGCAGCGCAACTTTGCAGCGCTTCAAGAGCAAAGTGCTTAGCTTGCAGCGCAAAGATGGCGGCTGGGGGCAGATTCCTCAGCTTCATGACAGTGACGCATATGCGACGGCGACATCGCTTTACGCGCTGTACGAAGGGGGAGGAATGCCGCCTTCACACCTTGCATACCAGCGCGGAGTCAACTTTCTGCTGAATACGCAAGCGGTGGATGGATCATGGCACGTCGTCAGCCGTGCGCCGAAGTTCCAGCCGTACTTCGAGAGCGGGTTCCCCTACGGCCATGATCAGTGGATTTCCCAGTGGGCTACGGGTTGGGCGAGCATGGCTCTGGGCTTAGCTATTCCGGAGAATGTTGCGGGCAAGTAAGGGCGAACCATCGTATGATTTTTCTTCTTCTCGTGGGTGTTGTATGAAGGTCCGTTACCTTCTCCTGTTGATCACCGCGCCCGCTTTGCTGTGGCCGCAAACCGTTTACCGCCCGGAAATTCCGAAAACGTGGGATGACGCGGCGCTCGCCGACTGGGTCACTCCGCTGGCGGGCCTGAACGTCCGGCCAACGCACATCTCCTCGAAAGAGTATTACCCGCTGCCCGTCGAAAATCGGCAGACGTATCCGGTCTACTAGGCCTTAATCTAGCGAAGGCGGAAAAAACAGCAAACTGACCGACGTTTCCCCGGTCGATTCGTGCCTCAAACGCTCCGTAGACGCAACCAGAAGTTCGCAGAATGTCCAAACTGGGAACTTTCACAGTCCACCGGGCTTCGGGCGACGGAGATAGCCTATAAAACCATGATGATGTTCGCGGTCGATTGCGTAAGGGAGAGCAGCAGCAACCCGGGGGTCACTACACAAGTCACTAATTTCAGGGCCAATAACCCTAATTGTAAGCCACAGGCGTTCAAAAAACATTGGCATTCTGCGGG
>JANXQZ010000735.1 GCA_025353235.1 Bryobacterales bacterium | reverse complement strand
CGGGATCGGCTGTCAGTGCCGCATCCAGCAATCGCAGCGCCTCCACTGCCCGCCCTTGCTGGACCCGTTCCGCCGCAAGCTTGACTACAGGCTCGGGACCGCCCGCGAGGCGAACTAAATCGGGGTCCACTGCATTCGGAGATAGATCGTACATATTGGCGGGATTCAAATCGAACCACCCCACATACCCTTCGTAGATCCCGCGCACCGACCACGCCACTTTCCCGTATGACTCGCCCACATCCAGATTGGTCGGCAGCCGCACCTCGCGCATCAGCGTGAATACGTCTTTGCCGTCGTTCATGCCCTTCACCACCGCATCGTGAACGTACTGAATCGCATCGCGCGATTTTGTAAGCTGAGCCGCGATGTCTCGATTGCCGCGAACCACCGGACCATGGCTCGGAAGCACCAGTTCGGGTTGCAGCTTCATCACTGTGTTCAGGGAATTCACGTAATCCAGCGCCCAGCGGGGCTCGGTGCCGCGCAGAGTATAGATGTTCGGAAACGACTCGTAGTAGTTGTCACCCGTGAAGGCCGCTTTCAGCTGCGGAATCCAAACCGTCAGATGATCCGGTGTCTCGCCCGGCGTGTGCATGATCTGGAACGTCATGCCGCCCAGCAAGAATTCGTACTTATCGTCAAACAGAATGGTTGGTTCGATCTTAGCGGCGTAGTTTCCGGCCCACGGACCCGGTTGCGGGATGTTCAGCCCGAACTGGGCCGCGTTCCGCCTCGCATAAAACGCTTCGAGGCGCTTCTGATAGTTCATAAACTCGACGTGATTCTTCTGCGCGATGATCTGCGTTCCCGGTTGTTTCCACAGAGGGATGCCGCCGGTGTGATCGCCGTGACCGTGCGTCAGAATGATGTAGCGAATGGGTGCATCGCTGACTTGTTTGAGCAGCCTCACATGCCGGGGCGCCTGCGTCACGATGGATGTATCGATGATCACGTTGCCTTCAGACGTGGTCACCATATAAGTGTTGCCGAAGCCGATGGCCTGGTAGATCGCCTCGCTTATTTTAAGAGCAGCCTTCTGGTCGGAACCCTGCGACAAGAGTCTGCGCGGGTTTTCGGCTGTCATCTGCGCAGAGGAAGGGAACGCACCTAGGCTAAGCAAGGCAATGCAAATCGGGCGACGCATGGCACGAGTATATCCAAGCTGCCTATCGCTTCTTCAGCCAGAGGTCGAGAAATTTATCTTCGAGGTCGGGCGCAACTTGCGCCGCGATATCCACCTTGGTCTGGTCGTTATTCACCTGGATCGCATCGTACAGCTTGAGCATCTCCGGCTGATTGTCGGGCGTGCTCAGCCGACCCAGCCCGACTACGCCTTTGATGGCGTCGCGCACGCGCTTGGCATCGCCTGGTGTTCTGCAATCCAAGTGAGCAGCAAAAGCGAAGCCATCCCGCAGGTTGATTCCCATGCTGCCGCTGTCGATCCCTTTGAACACGCGCAGAAGCTGCCCGATGTTGCTCTCTTCCGGCACTCCCAAATTCAGCCCAGCTAAGCCGCCGGTGAACACGGCCCAGATTTGGCTGCCGGAGCCAAGCGCTCCCACCTTCGCCTTCAGAGCGGCGGGCAAGCCTTCGCTGTTGTGGTTCCGGTTGTCCACTAGCGCGCGCAGTTCAGGGGTCCGACCCGCAGCAGCCGTCGACAAGTTTAGGAACAGCACCGCCGTTTGCTCGTTGCCGAAAAGGCTGGCTCCTTTGTAGTCAAATCGTTTCACGCCTTCCATCTGAATGCGAGGCTCGTCCCTGCCATTGCTAAACTTGCCGCGAGCGAGGAACAATCCAGTCTTGCCGTTTGAGCAGGATAGGATTTGCCAAAGATCCTTGCGCGGATCCACGTTGGTCTTCTTCGCGAACTCGTCCAACTGCGGCAGGTTCACGGCGGTGAGATACTTCTGGAACACATGGGTGGTCCGGATGCTGTTCATGTCCGCGCCCATTGCGAACGTGGTATCGGCGGGAACCAAAGATTCCAGCGCGGGATCGATAGACACCGTCTTGGGCTGGGGCGAACGGCATGCGCATAAAGCCAGTGCGAGCGTGAGGCCAAGGACAGCTCTCATTAGAAATCCCTCTTGCGGAAAACCAGGACTGCGGCTACCAACATGAGAGCGCCGAAAACGGCTGACGTCCAAATTGGCATCGCAACATCCACCGGATCGCGTTGGATCAGATTCAGCGTCGCCTTCCCCATATCGAACACCTTGGGAACGCAATAGTACAGAGTTCGCCAGACATTGCGCGACCACTCGGAGGAGAGCAGCTTCAGCATGGTGCTGGTCTGGGCCAGAATCGGGCTCATGATCATCAGCGCTATGGTGACCATAGTGGCCAAGGCGGCGCTCTCAAACAGCACGCCTACCAGCACGACTACCGTGAGCAGCACCGCGAAGACGAAGATGGTGGTCGCGATCGATACCAGAAAACTGCTCGACCAAATCCCTGTCTTGATGCCCAGAATCAGCCAGACTGCTGTTACCAGGTAAGCCACGTTGCAGGAAACCACCAGAACGTTTCCGACATAGCGCCCCAATAGGATATGCACGCGGGATACAGGCTTTGAGAGGAGCAACTCGATGCGGCCTGGCTCCATAATGCTGGGCGTGAGGCCTGCGGAGGCGAAGACTGCCAGGAACATGCTCCAGGTGTAGAGGAAGGTGGCGACGATCGCCTGCGTGCTTCGGACCCACTTGTCCACGTCGCTGACACGGTTGACGGTGCGGCCGAACAGCGTGACGGTGGCCATCGCCCCCTCCACGATATCGATATTGAGCAAGAAGAGGAAGAACAGAATCATCACTGTCGAGAGGCCAAAAAGCCCCCAGAAGATCTTGCGGGCGAGCGCCTCGCGAAACGTATCTTGGATGAGCGCGAGCGTGGCAATCATGCTTGGGTGTGGCCTTGGACGGTCTTCACGAACACCTCTTCCAGAGTGCTGGTGGTGGGGGTTAGGGCTTCCACTTCGCAGTGCTGCGCCCGGAGCAGGTCCAACGCTTGGTTGGCATCTTCGCGGCTGAGGAACTGGAAGTCTGATAAGCCGTCACGGGCGCTGACCGAAACCGCTTTGAGCGCCAACTCGCTCCTTACTGTCTCGGGAACCTGCATCGCCGTAAGCCGGTAGCCCTTGCCAGCGGTGAGATCCTTGACCTTACCTGCCAAGGCCACCTCTCCTTTATGGAGGATGGCAACCTCGTGGCAGAACAGTTCCACTTCCACCAGCAAGTGGGAGTTGATGAAAATAGTCACGCCTTTCTCTTCGAGTTCGCTTAAAATTGTGCGAATATCGCGGCGGCCTACAGGGTCCACTCCATCGGATGGTTCGTCCAGAATGAGCAGGGTGGGCGAGTGAATGAGAGCTTGGGCGAGTCCCACCCGCTGCAGCATTCCTTTTGAATATTTGCCGAGTCGAACGTCCCCCCATTCATCGAGTCCGACTCGAGCGAGAAGGCCGGGAATCAGTTTTTTCCGTTCACCTGAGGGCATGCCGGATAAGCCCGCGTAGAGGTCCAGCATTCCGTTGCCGGTCAGATAGGTGGGAAAGCGGTGGTTTTCAGGGAGGTATCCGATGGGGCGTCGCGCCTCGGCATCGGCTGCATTGCGCCCGAAGATTTTGGCGGATCCTGAGGTGGGATGCACTGCCGAGAGGAGCATTTTTACGAAGGTGGTTTTGCCTGCCCCGTTTGGCCCGAGCAGGCCGAAAGTGGCACCCCGTGCCACGCTGAGTGAGATTCCGTTTACTGCCCGAACTTCGCGCCGTTTCCAAGGCGTGCGGAACACCTTGGTGAGACCGGAGGTCTCAATGGCAAAGTCGGAGGGCATCTCTCACCAGGATACGCTGCTGAAAGTGGACGTTATACTAGAATGTTCGATGGTCTGATCGCCTATGAGTGCCATTGCCAAGATTCAACACAAAGGCCAAGTCACGATCCCAACCCGTGTACGAAAGCAGGCTGGTTTGGCCGAAGGCGACTTGGTAGAGTTTTCGGTCAAGCAAGGAACCATCGTTATCACTCCAAAGGCAATAGTTGATCGCTCCGGGTTCCCTAACGCCGACGATCAGTACACTCCCGAGCAGCGTAGAGATATTGACTCCCAGCTTGACGAAGCTGCAAAAGGTCCGTTTCACGGTCCGTTCGGCACTGCCGACGAGATGATTGCCTACATGAAGAGTGAACTGAAGAAGCGAGCGGACCCGAACAAACCCAAACGAGCTTGATGAAGATCGAATTCAGCACTGCGGTGTTGGAAGCCCTGGAATCGGCGCCACACCCAGTGAAGAAAGCTTTTTTCAAGCAAACCAAACTCCTTGGGCAGAATCTTCGGCATCCTTCTTTGCGAGCTAAGAAATACGACGAATCCGAAGACCGCTGGCAGGCTCGAGTCACGAAGGACTGGCGCTTCTATTTCAGCATCGAGGGCGACACATCGCATTATCAAGCTTCTTCCCCACCCAAAATAGAAGCGTAAGACGGAGAAGAAGTGTTCAAGTCGTTCCAGAGCTCAGCAGGATTGACCGCTACGCCAACGCTGATTCCCGGTACAATAATCCCTTCTGACCAATCCATCAAAAATGGCCGCACCAGCGCAAGTTGATCGCGACGCGGGCTTCGTCCGCGGACTGAATCTTTTTGACTCTACGATGATCGTCATCGGAGTGATGATCGGGTCGGGCATCTTCATCGTCTCGGCCGACATGTCCCGCCTGATCGGAAGTCCCGGCTGGCTGCTGGCCGCCTGGGTTTTCAGCGGTCTTCTCACCATCACAGCAGCTCTCTCCTACGGCGAACTCGCCTCCATGATGCCCCGTGCGGGAGGCATGTATGTTTACCTGCGCGAAGCGTACTCGCCACTCATGGGATTCCTCTACGGCTGGACCCTGTTCACCGTGATCCAAACCGGCACCATCGCCGCCGTAGCCGTGGCTTTTGCGCGATTCCTCGCAATCCTCTGGGCTCCCGTCGGCGAAACGCATTACCTGATTGCTCCCATCCACATCACGCAAGGTTATGCGTTATCCCTCTCCACCGCTCAGCTAGTTGGAATTCTGGTGATTGCACTGCTCACTTGGACCAACAGCCGAGGACTGGAATACGGTCGCTTCGTGCAAAACATCTTCACCAGCGCCAAGATGGTCGCGGTCGCGGCTTTGATCCTGGCTGGACTGTTCCTCGGTCGGAACGCCGCGGCCATTCAATCAAACTTTCACAACATGTGGTCGCTCGGGAATTACGACCCATCCCTGGGAGTTGTCTCGGGCAGCGTATTCGGGCTCCTGGTTGCAATCTG
>JANXQZ010000712.1 GCA_025353235.1 Bryobacterales bacterium | reverse complement strand
AGTGTTGAAAGTAGCGGAAGAAGTCGGATTCGAGGAAGACGATCTGCACGCCATCGGGATGGCGGTGCGCGAATCGATGGTGAACGCGGTGGTGCACGGGAATCGCTATAATGCGCGGAAGAAAGTGCATCTCAAAGTGCTGCAGGCCCCCGATCACGTTACCATTGTGATTGCCGACGAGGGAGAAGGCTTTGAGTTGAATCAACTGCCCGATCCTTTGGCGGACGAGAATTTGCTCCGTCAGTCGGGACGCGGGCTGTTGCTGATGCAGGCATTTGTGGACGAGTTCCAACTGAGCAAGCGGCAGCCGACCGGCACCGAAGTCCGCATGGTAAAGTATTTGGCCAAGGCTAATTAAGAGGAGGTTCGATTGAGCGTAAAAATAACGACCCGTCAAGTGGGCGATGTAACGGTGATCGATGCATCGGGACGTATCACATTGGGTGAGGGCGCTAGCGCTTTCCGCGATACCGTTCGCGATTTGTCCGCCAAAGGTGACAAGAAGATCCTGCTGAACCTGAGCGAAGTCAGCTACATCGACAGCTCTGGAATCGGCGAGATGGTTTCCGGGTTCACCACCGTGACCAATCATGGAGGACAACTGAAACTCCTCGGTTTGAGCAAGCGAGTAAAGGACTTGCTGCAGATCACGAAGCTGTACACAGTGTTTGAGGTGTTCGACGACGAAGCTGCCGCAGTTCGCAGCTTCACCTAATCGGCTCCGATGATCGCGGCTCGCATGTCGGGCCGCGATTAGCCCAGCTTTCGAATTTTTGGTTCGCGGTTTCCATGCCAGCGATACTCAAAATGCGACCCAGGCCTGACGTTCAGCACGAGCGGAGGCCGAAAGCAGGCGATGCATTCTCCCCCCGCTCGACGGACGCTGCGGTATAGAATCCCGTTCGATCCCGATTCCAGCAGTTCCCGCGAAAGCACTTGAGACGCCTCGTAGCTGTCAATTTGGTGATACAGCTCGTATTCTGGAATCGCGGGGCGAATGTCGTGAAAAGCAGACTGGAAATCCGCGAAATACAGACGAACCTGAACCCTAGCGTCTAACACCCCGATCTCGGCCAACTCCTTAGTCCGATGGTGGATGATCTCGCGGTGAGCCGTTGCCAGATTTAGGGCAGCGTACCAAGCACCCCTGTCAGGACCGTTGAATCGGCTTCCTTCGAGCCCTGGATGACAAAACGAAGCCATAATCACGCTAGCCATGGGACGAGCCGTGACCCACTCTTCGGGAGCAATGTGACGAATAATCCCTAATTCAGCGGAAATTCGATCATTGGTCCAAGCTTCCAGCTCGAAGATGTTCTGAAGGTCGTCGGAGCTAGCCACCATGTCTAGAATTCCCACCACCGGGTAGCGGCTTGGAATCAAGCGGCAAGTGTCTTTCAGTTTGACCTTTGCGAGCGCGGGCGTCAATTCCACCCACCCCTCCGTCCGTCTAGCAGACGTCTTACCTGGTACAGTCCGTCCATCCCTGCGTCGATCATCATTGCCAAGGCCGGACGGCCTCCAAACAGCTCATTGGAATTGGGCAGCTTCACCCAGCGGTTAGCCAAGTCCGGTTCCGGGTATAAGATGTGCAGCGCCTTATAAATTCCCAGTACCAGCGAAATGCGGATGAGGGAATCGAACGGCAAAGTTCCTACCTGTCCGGCCTTGTACTTGTAGAAGGTGGAATCGGGCGGCCAGCCAAGCAGACCCTGCTGCTCCTTCACGCTGAGCTCCCAAGATGTGGCTATATTGAGAAAAGTCCGCATGGCAGCGGCTGACATTTGCTTGCGAACTTGAGGCGAGTGCCGCTGATCGACTTCGAGCGGCTGAGGTTCGGACTTCAGAGCGACCTGTGAACGCATACTCTATATTTGCAGTATGTGGTCCTAATCTGGATTTGTCAAGGGACAGTGGGGAGGATCAGCCCCGCTGGGCTGGATTGATCGGTCAAAGCAATTCGAACGTCGACGTTCTGTCCGAGGGAGTCGGGCAGCCGGACATTTACTTGATACAAACCTGGGTAGCCTGGCGACACCCCAGCGTAGGCGATGCTCCCGGCATCAAGCGGGCTCCCGCCTATGGTTATTTTAAGATCGTCGAACTGTTTAATGCGCGCCGCCGCAGTCGGAATTTGGAGGTTTGAAAGCGGAGGGACTACTTGGCCGAGACCGGTCGCGTACAGCACGATTGATTCGCCCGACCTGCCAGGAGCGGCGGCGGTTAGAAGGGAGCCGTCCACGTGAGTGGCAATGATTGTTTGAGGATCCGATTGGAAGAAAGCGGGCGCACTGGCGGCCAATTGGATGGGGATGTCGGGACCTGCCAAGCCGTCGATTGCAAGCTGCACATCGGAAGGACCCGGGATTAAAATACTCGGAACCAGGAAATTGATCTGATTGGGCGAGACATAAAAGATTCCAGCTGAAATTCCACCCACAAAGATGCGGACCCCTGTGCCCGGCAGCACCGTCGGAAGAAGGCCGCCGTGCAAGTCCGACGAGGAAAGCGCCTTCGTGACATATGCCAAGCCCGAGCCATACATGGTCGCGATGGTGTTAGGTGCGAGAACTCCCGGTTGGTTATCAGCGGCATTTACGATGCTTGGCCCTGAATACGAGGGAGCTAGGCGAGGCGCGATCGTATCGGCCTGGAGCGTGGACCCGACGAAAGCGACCGCTAGAAAAATTACGAGGATCACTCCTAAGTAGTGCAGCCTACTGATTTTAATCTCAGTTGCGTTTTGTTCCTTACGATAAAGATCGCGCATCGGATTCATTTGGCACTATGTTTCACTTCAAAAATGTTTTTACCTATCCTTTTGTAACTTTGCCTAGAGAATGTAGTCATATGGTTGACCTGTAAGGAAAAGTGGATGAGATCCGCCGCAGGCAAGAGGAAATCTGGAGAGCAAATGTCTAACAAGAATCTAATTGATGAAGTCTTAGAGCAGGCCCCAAACCGCCGCAGCTTCCTGAGCAAGCTCGCAATCGCGAGTGCGGCTGTGGCGGCGACGGGAGGGCTGGAACGCGCATCGGCCCAAGGCACGGCGCTAACCGATGCCGACATTCTCAACTTCGCCCTGAATCTCGAATATCTCGAAGCGGAGTTCTATACTGTCGCGACAGCCGGTAAAACAATCGACCAAATGGGCATTGGCATAACCGGCAGCGGCACTCAGGGCGCAACCACCGGCGGTTCTTTGGTCCCGTTTGGCACCAACTCCGTAATGACCTCGGCTATTGCCAATCAGATCGCATTCGACGAGCGCCAACACGTTGCGTTCATCCGAAGCGCTCTCACGGCAGCCGGAGCCATGCCCGTCGCCAAGCCCGCGATCAACCTGAACGCGCTAAATGCCGGCTTTGCGGGAGTTAACGACTTCCTGGTGGTTGCCAGGGCTCTGGAAGATATCGGCGTCACGGCTTACGCGGGCGCTGCGCCGCTGATCTCGGACAAGGGTATTTTGGGCGCTGCCGCGAGGATCGCGCAGGTCGAGGCTGAGCACGCGGCCAATATCCGCCTGCAGATCGCCATTCTCGGCATCCCGACCATGCTGCTGGATGGTGTGGACATCCTTCCGCCTCCCTCCGGCCAGAATTACTTTTCCGTTGACAACAACGGCTTGACGCAGACCCGAACTCCCGGCCAGGTTCTCTTTTTGGCTTACGGCGGCCAGGCGAATGCAACCTCCGGCGGCTTCTACCCAGCCGGCGTAAATGGCACGATTAACATGTCGTCGGCCGGTGTAGCGATCATGAATC
The DNA here is from genome assembly GCA_025353235.1 of Bryobacterales bacterium. GTDB lineage: Bacteria > Acidobacteriota > Terriglobia > Bryobacterales > Bryobacteraceae > JANXQZ01. Next base: position 357 of record JANXQZ010000712.1, on the reverse strand, counting down.
AGACCGTGGCTACGGTGACTCCGAGCACCATGACCACGAATCAAAGCTCGATCACGCTGGATGCTAGTTCTTCGGTGAGCGCGGGCGGCGCGCTGACTTACTTCTACTCGGTAGCTCCAGGCGGCCTTACACCCGCCATCCTGCAAACGATGAACAATCCGAAGGCGATTGTTCAGTTCGTCAACGGCCCTGGCGTCTACAACCTGCTGCTCACGGTGACTGATGCGAACGGAAAGACGTCCACCGCACCAATCGCGTTGACCTACAAGCCGTAATCTGCATTGTTCAGGGGCGGGAATGTTTCCGCCCCTCTTTAAGTCCGAACCTTCCCGCCGCGCGAGCTTTTGCTTTCGCGGC
>JANXQZ010000932.1 GCA_025353235.1 Bryobacterales bacterium | reverse complement strand
GAGCCCGTAAACGATCAGAGTTCCTCCGCCAATGACGGACGCCAGTCGCTCCGGCTGACTCACGTTTTGACTTTGCTGGTGCCGCGAAGTTGCAGTATTAGTGTTGGCCATAGTTTGATGTTCGACGCTGGAACCCCCCAGAGTGTTTCGGAACCGCTCCGGACCTCGCCTTGCTGAGGTAATCTCAGAACTTAGTCCATGAAGAAGCTTCTTGCCCTCAACCGCGGCGAAATTGCAATTCGAATTTTGCGCGCCGCCAATGAACTAAAGATCCGTACCGTCGCTGTTTATTCCAATGAGGATCGCTACAGCTTGCATCGCTTCAAAGCGGACGAAGCTTACCCGATTGGACAGGGGCAAGGTCCGGTGCAAGCTTACCTCGACTGCGAGGGCATCGTGGCGCTTGCTGCCGAGAAGGGCGTGGATGCCATCCATCCGGGGTATGGTTTTCTCGCTGAAAATCCTGCACTTCCGCGAGCTTGTGAGAAAGCTGGGATTACTTTCATTGGCCCTAGCGCCGATTTGCTGGAGTTGCTCGGGGATAAAACGGCGGCTCGTCATCTGGCTGAGAAGGCTGGGATCAGCATAGTGCCGGGAACGCCTGAGGCGCTCACGGATCCCAGCGCGGCCCAGTCCATCGCGGATCAGATCGGCTATCCCCTCATCGTCAAAGCCGCTTTCGGTGGAGGCGGACGCGGGATGCGCGTCGTAGAGAATGCTGGCGAGTTGATGTCAAAGCTCGAGGAGGCTCGCCTGGAAGCTGGCGCATCCTTCGGCAACGACGCAGTGTTCCTGGAACGCTACATACGCCGCGCGCGGCATATCGAAATTCAGATTCTGGCTGACCGGCACGGCAATACGCTGCACCTGTTTGAGCGCGATTGCTCCGTTCAAAGGAGGAATCAGAAGGTGGTGGAGGTCGCTCCAGCCGTGAAGCTGGATCCGCGAGTTCGCAAAGAATTGGCGGAGGCGGCCGTGGCGTTGGCCAAGGCCGCTCGATATTACAACGCGGGGACAGTTGAATTTCTTGTGGATGCCGATACCAACGAGTGGTTTTTCATCGAGGTGAATCCGCGCGTGCAAGTGGAGCACACGGTCACGGAAATGATTACGGGTATTGATATCGTGCGGTCTCAGATCCAGATCGCGCAAGGCCACAAGCTGCACGGCTCCGTGATGATGTTGCCGAAGCAGGCAGACGTCCCCCAGCACGGCTATGCTCTGCAGTGCCGAGTTACGACAGAAGACCCGGCGAACAACTTCGTCCCGGATTACGGCAAAATTCACACGTACCGCTCGCCCGCCGGATTCGGCATTCGTCTAGATGGCGCTTCGGCTTATAACGGAGCGGTGATCACGCCATACTACGATTCACTGCTGGTGAAGATCACCGCTTGGGGCCGCCACTTTCCAGAAGCGTGCCAGAGGATGGATCGCGCTCTTCGCGAGTTCCGAATCCGTGGCATTAAGACCAATATTCCGTTCCTGGACAACGTGGTGAATAATGCCAAGTTCCAAGCGGGCGAGACCACCACGTCGTTTTTAGCGGAGAATCCTTCGCTCTTCAAATTCGCCCTTCGCCGTGATCGCGCCACCAAGCTGCTCACGTATTTGGGCGAAACGATCATCAATGGAAATCCCGAGGTCAAGGACAAACCCCGGCCGCAAACCATTCGCACGGCGCACATTCCGGAGCACGACCCGCATCCTGCTCCGGCAGGCACTAAGCAACTACTCGACCAGCTTGGCGCGGATGGTTTCGCCAAGTGGACTCTAGGCCAGAGTCGCCTATTGATGACTGACACGACGTTTCGTGACGCTCATCAATCGCTAATGGCTACGCGCGTACGGACGCACGACATGCTGGCGATTGCGAACTACGTCTCCCACCAGTTGCACGACCTTTACAGCCTGGAGCTGTGGGGTGGCGCGACATTCGATGTAGCGTTGCGGTTTCTGCTGGAAGACCCTTGGATACGGCTGCGCAGGTTGCGCGAAGCGATCCCGAACGTGTGTTTTCAGATGCTTCTGCGCGCCTCGAACGCGGTGGGATACACAGCGTATCCCGACAACGTGGTGGAGCGATTTATCGTTGAGGCTGCAGCGCAAGGAATCGATATATTTCGCATCTTCGATTCACTCAACTGGCTGCCCAACATGAAGATTCCCATGGAAGCAGTCCGCAAGACAGGGAAAGTCTGCGAGGCGGCGGTCTGCTACACAGGCGACATCCTCGATCCGCGGCGTGAGAAGTTTTCCCTCGATTACTACGTGAAAATGGCAAAGGAACTGGAGAGGATGGGTG
>JANXQZ010000661.1 GCA_025353235.1 Bryobacterales bacterium | reverse complement strand
CAATCTTGGCTGCAGCCGGCGTTCTAGCCGGCTTGCTGCTCCCGCTGTTCGCGCAAGACCTCACCACCCTCCAACCGCAAGGCTATGTCAGCGACTTCGCAAACGTACTAGATCCATCCACCCGCCAGCAACTCGAAACCTATTGCGGCAAAGTAGAGCAGGCTACCGGCGTTCAAATCGCGATGGTGACCATCGACACCCTAAACGGGGCACCCGTCGACGACACCGCCAACACCTTATTCCGTAAATGGGGAATCGGAAAAAAGGGCAAGGATGAAGGCCTGCTCCTGCTCCTCGCGGTCAAGGATCACAAAGATCGTATTGAAGTAGGCTACGGTCTCGAGCCGATCCTGCCGGACGGTTTCGTGGGCAGCGTGCTGCGAGGAATGCGGCCCTCATTGCAGCAGAACGACTACGGCAAAGCGATGCTGGCCGGTGCCGAAGAGATGGGCTCGAGGATCGCCCTAGCCAAAGGCGTTACGCTCGATTTCTCATTGCAGCAGGAACGGCCTCGGCGCCAACCTTCCCGCAGCAGGGGAACGGGAATCCCCTGGCCGATCATCATTATCGGACTGGTACTATTCTTTGGACTCTTTAGCCGTGGAGGACGGGGCGGTGGCGGCGGTGGGTTCCTCACCGGCATGATTCTCGGCAACGTACTAGGATCGTCTGGACGCTGGGGTGGCGGAGGCGGCTTTGGCGGATCCGATTCCGGCGGCGGCGGAGGCGGCGGGTTCGGTGGATTTGGCGGCGGGGATTCGGGCGGCGGCGGCGCGTCGGGCGACTGGTAAGGACAACATGGAATCGAAACTCTCTGACATAGTGGAAAGGCTTCAAAAGGCGCACAGCGAGCGCCTGATTTCCGTGATCCTTTATGGGTCGGCTGCCGGGGGCGACCATCACGAAAATTTCTCCGATCTCAACGTCTTATGCGTTCTCACGCAGGTGACCCCAGAGGATCTGGCGGCAGCCGAGCCGGTGATGAAATGGTGGAGGACACAGGGCAACCCGGCCCCGCTGCTGATGAGCGAGGAGGAGGTGCGCACCTCAACCGACTGCTTCCCAATCGAGTTTCACGACATGCAGGAGCGCCGGCGGGTGCTATTCGGCAAGGACGTTGTGGAATCGTTGGTGATTGACCGTTCTTTTTATCGCGCGCAGGTGGAGCATGAGATCCGGGCCAAGCTGCTGCGCTTGCGGCAGAAAGGCGCAGGGCTGCTCAATGATCCGAAAGCTCTGCTACGATTAATGGCCGAATCAGTATCCACTTTTCTGGTCTTGGCACGGCACGCGTTGCTGCTCTCTGGAGCCAGCGTAGATTGGAAGAAGCGGGAAGTGGCGCGGAAGCTCGATAGCATCGGTGTGGACAGCTCGGCCTTCGTCTCGCTGCTGGATTTGCGCGAGCAACATATCAGCGAGCTTCAACTGGAGCCTCGCGCCTTGTTTGGGGAATATTTGCAAAGGATTGAGACCTTGGTCGCGTTTGTGGACCGGCTCGAAAAATAGGAGGATCGCATGAAAATCGGACTTGTGGTGATCGGCGTTGTGCTTCTCATCGGACTTGTCGTATTCGGACAAGCTATGGGAGCCCGCAATACGTTAGTGACGGAGAAAGCGAATATCGACGGGGCATGGTCTCAGGTGGATGTGGCGCTGCAACGCCGCTCGGACCTGATCCCGAACCTGGTGGAAACGGTCAAGGGTTTTGCCAAGCAGGAGCGCGACGTAATCAAGGAAGTGACCGACGCGCGCGCAGCTTTGGGAGGCGCTCAAACTCCGGCCGACAAGATGGCGGCTAATAGCAAGATGGACAGCGCCCTCAGCCGTTTGCTAGTCGTGGTGGAAAATTACCCGCAGTTGAAATCCAACGAAAATTTCCTCCGCCTGCAAGACGAACTGGCTGGAACGGAAAACAGAATCGCGGTAGAGCGACGCAAGTATAACGACGTGGTGCAGCGCTATAACACCGACATCGAGCTGTTCCCGAAGAACATCGCGGCCAGCATGTTCGGCTTCGGGCCCAAGGAATACTTCAAAGCTGACGCGGCATCGAAAACTCCGCCCAAGGTTAACTTCGACCCCAAATGACATTTCGCAATTACATTAATGGCGAGTGGGTATCCGGCGACACATTCGAAAACCGGAACCCGGCGAATACGGATGAAGTAGTTGGACTCTTCGTGAAAGGAACCCCTGCAGACGTAGAGGCAGCCTCGAGTGCCGCGGCTGCTGCGTTTCCAGCCTGGTCCGCGATGCCCGCTCCCGCGCGCGGCAATTACCTTTTCAAGGTTGCCGAGATACTCGATAAGAAGTTCGACGAGATCGCGGCCGAGATGACCCGCGAGGAAGGCAAGACGCTCCCGGAAGCCAAGGGCGAGTGTCGCCGGGCGATCAATATTTTCCGCTACTTTGGCGGCGAGGGATCGCGCCTGCCGGGGTTGCTGATTCCCTCCGAGCGCGAGCGCGTCCACATGTTCGCGATCCGCAAGGCCATCGGCGTAATCGGGTTGGTGACGCCGTGGAATTTCCCCATCGCCATCCCAGCTTGGAAGATGGCACCGGCACTGATCTGCGGGAACACCATCGTCGTAAAGCCCGCGTCCGTTTCGCCCCTGTGTGCTTGGCGGATTGTGGAAGCTTGCCATGAGGCGGGCATTCCCAAAGGTGTTGTGAACTACGTGGCCGGATCCGGAGCCACGCTTGGCAAAGCGCTGGTGGAAGCGAAGGCTCTCAAGGGGATCTCATTTACAGGGTCCTGCGAAGTGGGACGCTGGCTGCATGCCGAAGCGTCCAAACGCTCTCTCCGCATTCAGCTTGAGATGGGCGGCAAGAACCCAACAATCGTTTTAGCCGACGCAGATTTTCCCTCGGCAGTCGAGAACGTCGTCAACGCCTCCTTCTTCTCTACAGGCCAGAAGTGTACAGCTACGAGCCGCGCCATCGTAGAAGATTCCATCTACGACAAATTTGTGGATGCCCTAGTGGAGCGCACGAAAAAATTGAAGGTAGGCGACGGCATGAAGCCGGGTATCGACATTGGTCCGGCAGTGGATCAGGGTCAGCTCGACACGGACCTGAAGTATATCGAAATTGGCAAGAAGGAAGGCGCGCGCCTCTGCTGCGGGGGAAATCGGCTGACCGGCGAGGGTTTCGACAAAGGCTATTTTGTGGAGCCCACCGTCTTCGCCGACGTCACCGAAGAGATGACGATTGCCAAGGAGGAGATCTTCGGCCCGGTCCTGGCTGTCATGCGCGCAAAAGATTTCGAAGACGCAATGCGCATCGCCAACAACACACCGATGGGCCTTTCGGCTTCGGTCCAAACCACGAACATCTCACGCGTTTTCGACTTTGTGTATCGCATGGAGGCGGGCCTGCTCACCGTCAACCTGCCGAGCGCAGGAGTCGAGTATCAGTTGCCTTTCGGAGGAACCAAAGAGTCCAGCTTTGGTCCCAAGGAGCAGGGTCCGGCCGCTCTCGATTTCTACAGCGACTATAAGACAGTCTATTTGAAATACTAGGAGCGGCCCGATGCGATTAGGACAAATCTATTGGAACAAGAATGCGACTGCTGCGATTTTCGAAGGAGATGCGGCTCGGCCGATTCCAGACTATAGCCTCTATGATCTGATCTGCCGCTCCGAAAAAGAAGGGACGCCGCTCTCTGCGCTGGCGGCTCGACTGGCTGCACCGCAGCGCATGCCCGCCCACCCGCTGATCCCGCTGACACCCAAAGAAGTGTGGGCTTGCGGCTGCACTTATCAGACCAGCGCATCCTTCCGAGATGCCGAACATGGCACGCGCGAGGGCTTCTACGCACACGTATACAGCGACTCGCGACCCGAGATATTTTTTAAAGGGACGGCACGAATTTGCGTCGGCCCTGGCCAGCCAATCGGATTGCGGGAGGACTCCAAGTTCACTGCTCCCGAGCCGGAACTTGGGCTAATTCTGGGAGGGAAAGGCCGGATACTAGGCTACACGCTCGCTAACGACGTTTCCGCGTGGGATATCGAGCGCGAGAATCCGCTGTACTTGCCGCAATCGAAAATGTACTCGGGTGCGTGCGCGCTGGGTCCAGTGATCGTGACTGCGGATGAATTGACCAGCCCGTACGAACTCCACATGGAGTGTACGATTCAGCGGGAGGGCGCGGTCATATTTTCGGGCGAGGCATCCACGTCACAGCTGAATCGGAAGTTCGAGACGCTGATCGAGTACCTGCTTCGGTCGAATCCCGTCCCGGCCGGATCGGTGCTGCTGACGGGCACCGGCATTATCGTGACGGAAGCGTCCGCTCTAGCCCCTGGCGATATCGTGAGCATCCGGGTGAAAGAAATCGGAGAGTTGGTAAACACTGCTGCCGTAGTTCAGTAAACCGCGATACACTATTAACATCTTGCAATTTTTAGAAACGGCGCTGCTCATCTTTTTGGGCTATGCGATAGCCCGTCTGCTCATGGCGGTTCATCGTTTGGTCCAAGTCGGCGGAACAGACTAAAATTTGAATGGCGGTCCCGGGCCGGTATTTTGTCGCGAACATGATTGATCGGCGAATGCTGATCTACCAGCTCGTCCGCCGCGATTTTGAGCAGCGCTTCGTCGGCTCAGCCGCAGGCTGGATGTGGGGCTTGATTCATCCCGTGGTCCTGCTCGCCAGCTGGGTCTTCGTGTTCGAGTGGTGCCTGCACACCAAACTTCCTGCGAACGAAGTGACCCAGAATTATTCGCTGTTTCTCTTCTGCGGATTTCTACCATGGCTTTTGTTTCAGGAAACGGTGACGCGGTCGGCGTCCGCGCTGCTCGATCATTCCAACCTGATTAAAAAAACGGTGTTCCCGTCCGAGATCGTACCTATCTCGATTTTCTTGTCCTCGTTGCTAAACCACCTGCTGGCCTTGGGACTCGTGATCGCAGTGGTCGGGCTCACTGTCGGACACTTCAGCGTGTGGATGCTTGCGCTGCCAATCTACATGCTCCAGATCGGGTTCTTCGCAGTTGGCATAGGCTGGATTGTGTCGAGCCTTCAGGTTTATCTGAGAGACACTGCCCAAGTGCTCTCCGTAGTGCTGACATTCTGGTTCTGGATTACGCCGATATTCATCGAC
>JANXQZ010000925.1 GCA_025353235.1 Bryobacterales bacterium | reverse complement strand
AGGGCGTCCCCGGCGGCGAGTGTCGCGGGCTGGAGCGGGGCGTCGGTCTCGACCGCCATGACAGCGTCTGCATTCGTGGCTGCTTTCTGCGCCGTGTCGCCAAGAAGCTGAAACATTTTTTGGACATGGGCTACATATTGTTTCCGGAGCGTGACCGATTTCTCGTCAGTTTTCAAGTAGTAATCGCGATCCGGCAGCCCTAGTCCGGCCTGCGACGCTTGGGCGATGTTCAACTTCGAGTTCTTGAAATCCGCTCCGGAATCGAAGTTGAAGAATGCGTTCACGTTCAGGCGATGCAGGCGAACGATCTCGTCGCGCAGGCCAGCTTTGGCGGATATTGCCGCGATTCGGTCCAACTCAGGCTTGATCGGGCCGGTGCCTTTGCGGTTGATCGTCTGTTCGTCCATGCAGGATGCATAGAAGTCGCCAATCTGTTGGTCGATGGCGCTGCGCTTGGGCACTTCGACGGCTGCCTTTTCGAGGATGCCTCGAAGGACGATGCGGTTCCGCTCAGCTAGCTCGTCGAAGCGGCCCCAGCGAGCCTGATCGGCTGGAACCGGATTTTTAGCGAGCCAAGTTCCGCAGGCGTATTTATAAAAATTCACGCAGGGGTCGGCTGTTGTGTCGACGTTAGCGGGGCTGAAGCTTTGTCCAGGGAGAGAAGTGCAGCCGATGGCAAATGCGGCTAGAAGAGCGAGTTTGTTCACGCTTCCATTTTAATGCCGCTATGAAAGGGTGGCTTAAGCTGGGCTTTGGGACAGGAGCCGCGATATAATTTGCTCTGCATCGCTGACGGAATTGGCGTCAAATAAGGCATCTTCTGCAGCGCGGAGCGCTTCGAGATTAGCTACCGAACTGAGAGCAGCGGGAATCTGGTAGGTCGGAAATCGCCGCGTCAACAGACGACTAAACGTGTCGCACGCTTCTTTCACGCGGCCTTCTTCAAGCCCTTCCTCCCGCCCTTCTTGCCGTTCCTGTTTCCCCATCGGCGAGAATGGGTAAAGTTCTCTGACCAACTTCTCCATGACTGCGGCATTCATCTGGGATTCCTCAAGAAGGCTCTCGACTCCAGTCTGATTGTACCGTATCTTGACAAAAGTCCAGAACCAGCGTCGAGCGTCTGGAGTGCCTTTCTGGAACACCTGCCGCGCTCCCTCGACCATCTGCTGCCGACTTGTTCGCAGCAGCGGAAGCACCGACAGCAGGTTCGGTCTCTCCCAAGAAAGCACGCTTTCGGCGTCAATCTCCCACAGCTTAACCGTTTGAAACCGGATCGACAGCAGCCCGGGGATCTCTAGCGAGGGCAGTTCCATATAGATCTTAGGCAAACGATCTGGGTACACGATTGCCAGCGTGCATTCCACCGGCAAATTCCTGTCCAGATACACCATGAGTGCATAATCCAGGACCTGTTTCCGCGCACTGTTTCAATACTGAGCCTTAAACTCAAAAATGTCGACTCGCTTGCGGCCATTCGATTCAACAATAAAGCCGCAGTCGAGGATGATCTTCTTGGATGCCAACTCTTGTGCGATGGGCACGATCACCGCGTCGGCGGGCGGAGGTGGCCTTTGAAGCAGCTGATACAGGGCACGCGGATCATCCAAAGCAATCGACTTGAGAAATCCGTCATACTCCTGAGGCATGCGAACCGGGAGCATAACACGTTCCGACCAATTACGCTCGCAGAGCATGGCACCGATGAAATCGCGTCATAATTCAGGCATGCAGTTCACAATTTATATTGGCGCAACGTTGATGTTTCTGACGGCCGCGTTGGGTTCGAGCCAGACTATCTCCCGGACCCATCGGGCGAACTCGAGAACCGGAGGACCGACAGCGACCTACCAGAACTTGGCTGGCACGTTTCACGGAACTCTGAAGCAACTGAACAGCAAGGAGATCGTAATTCAGACCGCCGATGACCAGGCCGTGGTGATTCGACGATCCAGAAAAACGAAATTCATGCTGGACGATAAGATCATAAAGGCCGCTGACATTCCGATGGAGAGCAGCGTCTCTATCGACGCTGCTGAAGACATCGATCTCAAACCGACCGCGCTTACGGTCACTGTGGAGAAGGCCTTCAAGCAGCCCGCTACGCAATAGGCGCGGTGGTCTAAGCCAACCATCCTGGCTGAAAGCGGCCAGCGCGGAGTACGTTTCCCCTAAAATAGTCCCAATTTGCGTTTGGCTTCAGAATTGCTTCCGCCAAAAGTGTTCGAAAGGAAGACATGAAAATGAAAAGTATCAGTCCGAGGTGGGTTTTCAGCTTGGGTATCGCTGTGGCCTTGAGCAGCGGTCTGCCGAGCTACGCGCAAGATAACCAGGCCCCTCCGGGATCGAACGGGCCGTCGTCGGGAGGATGGAGGCGGTTCGGAGATTCGAATCGAGGCAACACGAATCCAGCAGACCCTGATGCCGAGCAGGGACCCGGCGGTCCACTCGGTCAACGTGAGCCGGGCTACGCGCCTGCTCCGATCCCGCCGACTCTGACCCTTCCGGGGGGTTCATGGATCACGGTTCGCGTGGATCAGCCACTATCCAGCGATCATAATCAACCTGGCGATTCGTTCAGCACCACGCTGGTTCAACCGTTGGTAGCAGATGGCCGCGTGATCGCACATCCCGGACAGAGAGTGCAGGGCCGCATCGTGGAAACGCAAAAAGCGGGGCGTACAACTGGGACCTCTCGATTAGGGATTGAGCTGACAGAACTCGCACTTGTGAATGGTCTGCAGGTACCGTTGAAAACTCAGCTGATCGAGCGCCGTGGCGACACATCCGTAGGCCGCGATATCGGGGCAGTGGGTGCCACCGCAGGCGCGGGAGCTGCAATCGGCGCCGCCGCAGCAGGCGGGTTCGGAGCTGGAGTTGGCGCACTTGCCGGCGCGGGAGCGGCCACTATCGGCGTGTTATCCACGCGCGGTAGAGCCACGGTTGTCTACCCGGAAACTCAACTCACGTTTCGTCTTGAACAGCCTATTACAATTTCAACCGAGCGATCGGAGCAAGCGTTTGAAATGGTGAGGGGCGAGGATTACGAGCGAGCTCCTTCTTTGCGGCAACGACCGATGGCACGTCCGAGGCCTGGCTATTATCCCGGATATTATCCTCCGCCAGCTTACTACGGGGCTTATCCGTATTTCGGGTCGAGCTTCTACTGGTTTTCAGGTCCTCGCTTTTACGGGCGGGGCTACAGAGGCCGCTGGTAAGTATTGAATTTGACCAAACGGGGCCGTGTGGGCAACATGGCCCGACCTTCCTCCTGGTAAACTGAAATTGCCGTTAACTCTGGCAAGGCGGTCTTACCATAATGAATTCCAGGCGAAAGTTCATCGGGACGATGGCGTCCGGCATTGCAACAACGCTTGCCTCGCCACGGGGCGTGCTGGGAGCGAACGAACGCATTCGCGTCGGCATTATTGGCATCGGCGATCGCGGCACGGAGATCAGCCATCAAGCTCTTCAGTGCGAAAACGTCGACTTCGTGGCCTTCTCCGATGTTTATACCAAGAGACTTGAAAACGCCAAGCGCCTGGCTCCGAACGCGGCCACCTACCTCGATCATAGGCGACTGCTGGATGATAAATCCATTGATGCCGTCCTGATCGCAACTCCGCAGCATTTGCACTGCGAACACTTCATCAACTCCCTGAATGCGGGCAAGCACGTGTACCAAGAGAAGACGATGGCATTCACTGTTGAGCATGCTAAGCGCATGCGGATTGCCTACAAGTCTGCGGGCAAGCGGACCGTGCAAATCGGCCATCAAGCCTGCTCCTCAGGACAGGTTCCGGACGCGATGAGTTTCCTCTCCGACAACAAGCTGGGCCAGATCACAGCGGTACACATGCACATGTACCGAAACACTCCGCACGGAAAGCCGCAGTGGTCGCGGCCGGTTTATCCAGACATGACGCCGGAGAATATCCTGTGGGATTCATTCCAGGGCGAGGCGCAGAAGCATGCGTTTGATCCCAACCGGTACATTAACTGGCGCTTCTTCTGGGATTACTCGGGCGGCAACGTGTACGAAAACATGTGCCACCAACTCTCGTTCTGGTACAAGTGCCTGAACCTGCAGATTCCGAAGGCGATCAGCATGACAGGTGGCGTCTATCTTTGGAAGGACGGGCGTGAAGTGCCGGACACCATGAACGTCTCCATCGAACAGCCCGAAGAGATGTTGGTGAGTTGGGATTCGGGTTTTGGCAACAGTCAACTGGGTGTCAGCGAGGATGTGCTTGGAACGGATGGCACCATCTCCAAAGGTCAGCAGATTCGCTATACTCCGCAGAAGGTCAATCAGCCTACGGGCGTGGAACTAGTGGGCGGGACCGGCACGTCACCGAAGGCGCACATGCAAAACTTCTTCGACTGCATCCGATCGGGACAGGAGACCAACTGTCCATTCGATCTCGGCTTCCGTGTTTCCATTGCCTGCAGAATGGCCGTGGAAAGTTATCGGCGAGGTCGCAGTGTTCGCTGGGACGCGCACAAGGAAGAGATCGTTTAGCGTCGCACGGAAATGGAATTCGCATACACGGCGGAGCAGATCCAGCTTCGCAAAACGGTTCGGGAATTCGCCGAAGCCGAGATCGCGCCGCATGTTCTGGAGTGGGACGAGAACCAGATATTTCCCCTGGACGTAATCAAAAGGGCAGGCAAGCTGGGACTGTTGGGATCCATTTTCCCAGAGGATCTAGGCGGCTCGGGCCTCGGCTACATCGACTACGCGATTATCATCGAAGAGCTTTCTCGCGTGGATCCGTCTGTGGGCCTGATTGTGGCGGCGCACACTTCGCTCTGCTCCAATCACATTTTCCTGGCCGGCAATGACGAGCAGCGCCGGAAGTACATTCCGAAACTTACGACTGGCGAGTGGATCGGCTGCTGGTCGCTTACCGAAGCTGAAGCTGGTTCGGACGCTGGCGGCACGCGTTCAAAAGCAGTGAAGGACGGCGACTCCTGGGTGCTGAACGGCGGC
>JANXQZ010000636.1 GCA_025353235.1 Bryobacterales bacterium | reverse complement strand
CACTCGGCAAAGTAGCGCCTCGCTAACTAGCTTGCAGAGGAATATATTTGTGCTAGACTGACTTTGCCCCATCACAGACAGGCCTATTTAAATGCCGGTGACGAGCTTGTCTGAGCGTCGGTTCAATCCAGAATCGAGACGAAATCTGTCGGTTTTCCACAGGCTGTGGAAAGTATGTGGAAAACGTGTGTCTACAAATAATCAATGAACCCTTGGGATAAAATCAAGCAATTGCTGGGCGCCAAAATCAGCAACGCAGCATACGACAATTGGCTGACGAAGACTGCCTTTGAACGGGTAGACGGAGGCGTGATCTGGGTCTCGGTGCCGGACGAGATCACAAAGGAGTGGATGCAACAGGAATATGCGAGCGAAGTTTGGTCCGCCATTCGGGAGCTTCGGTTGCCTATCCAACAAGTGGTTTATCAAATTGCTTTTTCTCCACAACTTCCGGAGCGGACGCGGAATGATGCTGAAGTCTCTTTCGCGCCTTCGATCAGCTTGAATCCGAAATTCACCTTCGATTCTTTTGTCGTGGGCTCCTGCAACCAGTTCGCGCACGCCGCCGCCCAGGCTGTCGCCTCGGGACCCTCCAAGACTTACAACCCGTTGTTCATTTACGGCGGAGTGGGGATGGGGAAGACGCATCTCATGCATGCTATCGGCAAGTCGCTGATGGACCATTACGCCGGGATGAAGATTGTTTTCACGTCCAGCGAGCGATTTATGAACGAGATGATCACGTGCATCAAGCTCGACCGCATGCAGGTGTTCCACCGGCATTACCGCTCGGCGGATGTCCTGATGGTGGACGACATCCAAATCATCGGCGGCAAAGAGCGGACGCAGGAAGAATTTTTTCATACCTTCAACGAGCTGTTCGAGCATCAGAAACAGATCATAATTTCGAGCGATTCGCCGCCGAAAAATACACCCGGGCTGGTAGAGCGCCTCCGCTCGCGTTTCGAGTGGGGGCTAATGGTGGACGTCCAACCACCCGATCTTGAAACTAAAATGGCAATTCTCGACAAGAAAGCCGAGCAAGAAGGCGTACGCCTCCCGGAAGACGTTCGTATTTTCGTTGCCACCAAGACGAAGTCAAATGTTCGAGAACTGGAAGGGGCGCTGGTAAAGCTGATCGCTTATTCGTCGGTTACGGGTTCGCCCGTGACCTTGGCCATGGCGCAACAGGTGTTGAAGCACCTGACCCATGGCCAGGAGCGAAAGATCACCATCGAATCCATCGTGAGGGCAGTAGCGGAGCGGCACAATTTGCAGCCGGCGCAGCTGAAAGCCAAGAGCAACGAGCGCCGGATCGCGTATCCGCGCCAGATCGCGATGTACCTGATAAAAGACCTGACGGCGGCTTCGCTACCCGAGATCGGCCGCGCCTTCGGAGGCAAACATCACACCACGGTGCTGCACTCAGTTCAAAAGATTGAGAAGCTGCGTCATAAGGACCCGGATTTGAACAGCCTCATCCACAGCCTATCCGATACAATCCATTGACATTAGGTCGTTTTCCACAGATGTTCGCCAGCTTACTGGCCGGAAAACGAGGAAGAAATGCCGAGGGGCTGGGTTTTGCAAGTTTAACAACCCTGCGACGCACAGCCTGCGGTAGCGCAAAGTCTCTAAATTTTGTATACTTTAGAGAGAATTCAACATTTCAACAGGCCCTATCAATACGGTTCTTAAAAGATCTATATTTGGGTTAAAGAAAAGAAGAATAGGGAGACGGTCGAGAGCCCATGGAGTTCACCGTAAGCAAGACCGATCTGGTTCGCGAGCTGAATCTATCGCAGGGAGTGGTCGAGAAGAAAACGACCATTCCGATCCTGTCCAATGTCCTTCTCGAAGCTTCGGCCGACCGCATCACGCTGACGGCAACGGATCTTGAGCTGGGCATCCGCTGTTCCTGTCCGGCGAAGGTGAAGAAGCAAGGCTCGGGGACGATTCCAGCCAAGCGCCTGCTCGACTACGTTCGCCTGCTGCCTGACGCCGACGTAGACATCAAGATCCAGGAGAACCATTGGGCTAGCCTGGTATGCGGGCGGTCGAGGACCCGGATCGCCGGAATCTCGCGCGATAGTTTTCCGGAGCTGCCGGAAATGCCCGAGGAGTTGGCCCAAATCCCGGTCAGCGTCCTCGCCGCCATGATTTCGAAAACGATCTTCTCGATCTCTGCCGAGGAATCCCGCTTCACGCTGAACGGGGGACTGCTGCTTTTAAAGAGCACTGGGCTCGTCATGGTGGCGACAGACGGGCATCGCTTGGCGATGGTGGAGGCGGATTTCCCGCTCCCTTCCATCTCGACCACTTACCGGGCGCTGTTACCTCGCAAGGCAATGGCGGAGATCCTGAAGCTGAGCAACGACAGCGGGGCTGACGCGATGCTGCGCTTCTCCGGCGATGAAAACCACCTGTTCTTCAAGATAGGCGAGAGGCTGCTGCTGAGCAGGAGGATGACTGGCAATTTTCCGGACTATGAGCGAGTGCTTCCCAAGGAGCATCCCCATTTCGTCTCGCTCGATCGCGATGAGCTGCGCGGCGCAATTGAACGGGTCAGCCAGTTCGCCGACGAGCGATCGCGGGCCATCCGGGTGCGCTTCGTGAGCGGCGAAGTCCAGATTCACTCGTCTTTGTCGGAGACGGGAGAGAGCGAGGAAGCGCTAACTTCCGACTACACCGGCGAGACGGTTCAGATCGGTTTCAACGCGGGCTATATGCTCGATTTTCTGCGGGCGGTCGGCGAGAAGCAGGTGTCGTTCCATTTTCGCGATGCGAACAGCGCGGGCGAGATGCGTCCGGTGGCGGCGGAGGGTGCGGCGGTCAACTATCAGTATCGGTATGTGGTTATGCCGATGCGGATTTGAAGCGGAATTTAAAGGAACCATAGCAGCGAAAGAATGGCAACAAAAGAACTAACTCCGTTGGATGTTTACGATTCAAGCAGCATCAAGGTGCTGGAGGGTTTGGAAGCGGTTCGGCTTCGTCCTTCGATGTACATCGGCTCCGTAATGGAAGGGGGCCTGCATCACTTGGTTTACGAAGTTGTCGACAACTCGGTGGATGAGGCTTTGGCCGGGCATTGCGACCGCGTTGATCTTACCATCCACATCGATAATTCAGTAACAGTAGTGGACAATGGGCGCGGCATTCCTACGGGTATCAAGGAAGAGTTCGGCGTGTCGGCGGCCGAGATCGTAATGACCAAGCTGCACGCGGGCGGCAAGTTCGATTCCAACAGCTACAAAGTCTCGGGAGGCCTGCACGGGGTGGGCGTAAGCTGCGTCAACGCGCTTTCGGAACTCCTGCAGCTTGAGATTTGGCAGAACAACGGCACCTTTGAGCAGGAGTATCGCAAGGGCGTACCGCAGGGTCCGCTGCGACAGACGGGTAAGGCGGGCAAGAAAACCGGAACCAAGATCACCTTCAAGCCCGACGCCACGATTATGACCGCCACGGAGTTCAACTACGACACGTTGTCGCAGCGGCTGCGCGAATTGGCGTTTTTGAATAGCGGGCTGACGATCACGCTCACCGACGAGCGTTCCGACCCAATCAAGAATCATGAGTTCCACTACAGCGGCGGCATTTCCGAATTCATCAAGCACCTGAACCGCGGCAAGTCCGTGCTGCATGACAAACCCATTCACTTCGAAGGCGATCGCGACATGCCGAACGGGGGCGTCCTCAGCATGGAGGTGGCCCTGCAATACAACGACGGCTACTCCGAGACGCTGTTTAGTTTTGCCAACAACATCAACACGGTGGACGGCGGCACGCACCTCAGCGGATTCCGCAGCGCGTTGACTAGGACGATTAACCAGCAGGGCGAGAAGGCCGGACTGTTCAAGGACGTAAAGGAAAACCTCTCGGGCGACGATGTTCGCGAAGGCCTCACGGCCGTGATCAGCGTAAAGCTGCCCCAGCCGCAATTCGAAGGGCAGACCAAGGGCAAGCTCAATAGCGATATCGGCGGGTTCATCGTTCAATTCATCAACGATAAGTTGGGCGAGTTCTTCGACAAGAATCCGCAGGTGATGAAAAAGATTGTTCAGAAAGCGATCGACGCGGCGCGGGCTCGGGAAGCTGCTCGGAAGGCGCGCGATCTAACCCGTCGCAAGGGCGCGCTGGACTCGGGCGGTCTGCCGGGCAAGCTTGCGGATTGCCAGGAGAAAGATCCTGCGCGCTGCGAGCTGTTTCTAGTGGAAGGCGAGTCGGCGGGAGGAACCGCCAAAGCTGGGCGTGACCGGCGCTATCAGGCGATCCTGCCGCTGAAGGGCAAGATTCTCAACGTGGAGAAGGCCCGCTACGACAAGATGCTGGGCCACGAAGAAATCCGTTTCATGATCACGGCGATCGGCACTGGCATCGGTAAGGACGATTTCGACCCGCTGAAGCTGCGCTATCACAAGATCATCATTATGACCGACGCGGATGTTGACGGTTCGCATATCCGCACACTGCTGCTGACGTTTTTCTTCCGCCATATGCAGGACTTGATCAAGCGCGGCAACGTGTATATCGCGCAGCCGCCGCTGTACCGGATCAAGAAAGGCAAGAGCGAAAAGTACATCAAGGACGACAAAGAGTTCACCCGTGAAATTCTGCGCAGGGCGACCGAGAGCCTGCGTGTGGAAACGGGGCAGGTAGTCGATGGCCAGAAGGCAACGCTCGATGGTGCGGAGCTGCGCGGCTTCTTGATGGCGCTCGATGAGTACGTGCAGATCACGGCGCGCTTGGAGCGGCGGTTGCGAGAGAAGAGAGTGGTGGAGGTTCTGTCGAACACCGATTTGCGCATTGACGTAAAATCCGATTTTCAGGAGAAGGCTAACCTCGAAGCCGTTTTCGAAGCGATGAAGGCGGCGAAGATCGAGGTCGAGCTGTTGTACGAGGAAGAGCACTCGGCGTGGAGGGTCGCTTACCGCGATCCGACCAATGCGCAGCGCTTTGTGGGCGTGGAGATGGCCACGATGCCGGAGTTCCGTCGCTTGCGCTTAATGGCCAAGCAAGTGGCCAAGCATAACTTTGCACCGTTTACCGTGATCCGGGAGAATCGGTCGGAGACGCTTCCCGGATGGCGCGAGCTATTGGACCACGTGAAGACGGAGGGGACGCGGGAAGTAAACGTCCAGCGTTATAAGGGATTGGGCGAGATGAATGCGGAGCAGCTTTGGGAGACGACCATGAACGCCGAGACCCGGACGCTGTTGAAAGTGGATCTGAACGATTTGGCGGAAACGGAGCTGATTTTTTCCACGCTGATGGGCGAGGATGTGGAGAGTCGGCGCAAGTTTATCGAAGAGAATGCGCTCGAGGTGAGAAACCTGGACGTCTAAGACCAAGCTCCCGGGTCTCGATAATCCGGGAGCTTTCAACTCATTTAGAGTCACTCAGTTAGTTAGGACTGTCAGGAAGCTTCACGCAAATTCGGGCGGAGTTCAAGCTGTAGCCGCCTGAAAGCGTCAATACCAAGTTTGTCCCGTCTGGATTCGTTGTCCCGTCCTGGTTTAGCGGATCACAACTGCGGGCATTCGAGGGCGGGGCTGGAACTGTGAAATTCACTTGGTAGACACCGATCTGCCCAGGCGCTAACCCGGTGAAACTAATCTGGGCCGGGACCCCCGGGCTGATTGGCGATGAACTCGAAGCGCTAGGATCGATCGCGTATGAGTACTGCATCATGAACTGCTGGAGTGTTACCGGAGCAGGTTCAGGCGTTAGGGTACCGGCCGGGACAGCCGGGCGTGTGCCACCGAGGCCCACTGCGTACATGCTCAGCATCTCGCCCACGCTCGCTTTTGCCGACAAGGAAACCCTTGTTCCATCCGCATGGGTGATCTTTGGAGAACATGGTCCGCTGCCTTGATTCGGATCGATTGAGTCGCAATATGTCAATATGTGCACGTCTTCCCTCAACAAAACGATGCGGAACGAGGCACTTGGGCTGCCATTCTCGGTGATTGAAATGGTGTGGTTGTCTCCGCTCGCCTTGGTATCGCCCAGGAACCCGCTGAGATTCACTGGAATCTGACCTGTAATCGCGGTAATGATGCAACTTGGCGGCGGCACCGTGGAATCCGAGCAGACGTTGGTCTGCTCAATGGAGAAGATTGGCAGGAGTTGTTGAGACGGATGAGTGGGCCCTTGCGTAATCGACACCGAAAAGCCCGCAAGGCTGGTTGGAAGAGGAGCCACGCCCGGCTTCCAAGAATTGCACACTGTTTTGAGCGAAGGCTGCTTGGGAAAGAACAGCCCAAAATAAGAAAGCGCAAAGCAAATTCTTTTTCATAAGTCATGCACCTCTATTTACTCAAAGCTTTTCTTATTGGCGCGTGGATGCTGTTGGGCGCTAGACCGAAGGAAACCGGAGTTACCGGCAAGCCGGCTACATAGTACCGCCGCTTCGCTCCTCAACGTAATTCATCTCCATACTATTCATCATCCCCCTTTTGGTTGCATCGGCGGCAGCGT
>JANXQZ010000610.1 GCA_025353235.1 Bryobacterales bacterium | reverse complement strand
GGGGATGAGCGCCAGGCCGATGAAAAATACGGCCGGAATAGCGATGAATACCAGCAGCCCGATGTAAGGATTCTCGACATGCCCACGAACGTTGGCCGGCAGGACGAACAGCCACGAGACCCCCGCCAGGGTCACCAGCGTGACTCCGGCCATGCTGAGCCAGTGGCTGGTGAGCAACACCAGCAGAGGACGTTTCTGTTCGTCGCTCATGGTGTTTTGGCCTGCTCCGAATTTAAGAACGCAATGAGATCGGACATCTGCGCGCGTTCAAAGCGCGGCCACGAGATACCTTTGGCCTGCATCTGATCGAGCATGCGAGGGCCGTGATGCCACAGCGCGGAGACCATGGCGGCTGCGCTGAAGGACCGTCCAGCGCCAGTCAGCCGGGGAGCTCCGGTGGAGGCATCCTCATGGCACGTTGCGCAACGCTTGGCAGTAAAGACGCGGCGGCCCGCAGCCGGATTGCCAGGGTCCTGAAAGAACTGCTCGGCCCAAAGATAACTCAAGAGTTCGCGCATCTCGCCCGCTTCGAGTTTCACTGGCTGGGCGCCCGCGGCGGCCATCTTGGGCGCATGATTCCACATCGCCGCCGCAATGTCGGTGAGCGTCCGGCCCTTTATGCGGCTGGCCAGAGCGGAGCTGGATGGGTGGCAGCCGGAACAACCCTTGGAGTTGAAAACTGCCGCGCCGTCGTCGCCCGCGCCTATGCGGAACACCGCAAGCCTGGATGGCGGGGAAGGAAGGTTACGCAGATAAACCAATACGTCGCTTAGATCCTGTGCGCTGAGCTCGGGCCAGCGAGTGGGGTTCGCTCCGGCTTCCTCCAACATGCGCGCCCGGTGGTTCCACATCGCCTCGGCGAGCGCGACAGGATCCGCGAGCACCTCCCATCGGGCTACCGGTTTGATCGAATTCCCAACGGCGTTGCTCAGCCCATGGCAGTTCGCGCAGCCGCGCTGGGCGAAGGCCCGCTTCCCGCGTCCTGCATCGCCTGGTCTTTCAAAAAACCGGGTGGCATAGAAGTACGCGAACAGATCCGCCGCAGCCTGCTCATCCAGATCGCCCGCACGAATGTCACGCTCATGCATGGAGGTCCACATGGTGGGTGCGTGGTTCCACATAGTTGCCGCCAACGACGCTGGAGTGAAGTTGCGGTCGACCATCCGGCCGAGATCGGGCCCATTGGTCCCACCCTTGCCGTTGATGCCGTGACATTGGACGCATGCGAGCGTTTCAAACAACTTTGCGCCGCGCGTGGAATCGGCCGCGGTCGAGGCCGCCTGCAAACCAGCCGACATCACCCAAAGAATGGCGAGTGTTCGAATCATCGCGTGAACCTCAAGCCCGTGGTCATGAGATGGGTGCGGAAGCCTTCATAAAGATAGAACGCCTCGCCGTAGCCGTAGTAGCGCCATTCGCTGAACAAGGTGACGTTCTTGCGCACGGGCAGCCAGAGTGTCGCAAGGGGCTGGTAGTAGCTGCTGGGACGGCTGCCGGAGGAAATGAAGAACGACCCGCCGGCGGTGAGCTTGGGCGCGAATCCGGAGCGCGGGAGTTTGGCGTTGAACAAAACGGTGGCGGTATGGGCGTTCTCGCTATAGAGCGAGCGTTGCGGCTGCAAATCCTGGGGTGTAAAGTAGCCGATGTCGGAGCGCAAGGTGGAGCGCGTGTAGGAGCCTTCGAAATCCCAGGTCTTTCCGCCGGCGGGCGACCAAAGAAGCGAAAGCGATCCCTGATGGGCCGCGTAATCGTAGTGGACTCCTGGCAGAGGATTGTGATTGTTCAGGACCGTGAAATCGGCTGATAAGCTGAGCGAGGTTGTTGCTTGAAAACGGGCCTGCCCGCGAACCTTCCGATAGTTGTAGAGGCTGGTGCGGAAATAGGCCCCGCTGCTCGAGCCGCCTTCAGCCTCGCCGGTGACGGAAATCCTGTGGCTGGGGCGAAACGTCACGGCGCCGAGGCCCACATTGCGTCGCAGTTCGCCGCGGTCGGAACTGGCCAAGCCCGCGGCGGGAAGAGTCGCCTCCCTGGCATCGCCCCACACATAGCGGTAGCCACCGCGCAGCGTCAGCTTAGCAGTGGCGTCGAAGATGACATCGATCTGCTGTTGATTGTAGTTTGTCGCAAGTGACGAGCTGAGCAGGGCTGCCGTCCGCTCCGGAGTTCCGGCACCCGAGATGAGCTGATTGGACGCCGCCGAACTGGCGTTGTGCAGGCGATCCGTTAGCCACGATTCGACGATCCGTAGGCGATTCATGGGACGGATCTCGGCGCCGAAGCTGGCGGTGGTGTGCGGCAGCTTAGCGGCGGCCGTGAGCAGATATTGTTGGCGTTATAAAACAGCAGCTGGCTTTGCAGATAAAGATCGCCAGTAGCGGTCTGCCGATAGTGAACGTCGCTG
>JANXQZ010000604.1 GCA_025353235.1 Bryobacterales bacterium | reverse complement strand
CGCTGGTCGCGCTGATGGTGAAAACATCGTCGAAACTCGATCCTATATTACTGCGAGTTAATAGCGATCCTGTCGATAGATTCCCGAAATAATTGTTCTTCTCCTGCATGTAACCCGTCCGCCTGATATCAGCAAAGATTCGGTTCCGGCTGCTCATGTTGTAGTCGATGCGGCCGAGTTCGTTGTTGTAGTCGTCCGTAGTGGACGCGGTGTTGCCGAAGTTGTTGAAGCCGTCGGAGCGCGGGTTGGCAATGTTCGGGGCGGGATAGAACTTGAGCAGAGCGCGCGCAATCGGATTCAATTGACTGGCGGGAATGATGTTGTTGGGGTATGCCGATCGGGTGATCGTGGAGCCAGTCTGAACGGCGCTGAAAGGGTTGTAAAGCTGATAACTGGCGCCGGATTTCAGCAGATCCGAAAAGTCGCCCTGCCGCTCTTTCGCGGTAGGCACGGTTAGGAAAGTGGTATTCGGCTGACTATCTTTCAGGCCCTCCCAGGCGAAGAACCAGAACAGGCGGTCGTGCCCGTTGAAGACCTTCGGAACGAATACGGGGCCGCCTGCGGTGACGCCGTACTGATTGTAATGAGTGACCGGATTGCCGAGCCCGGCTTTATTGTTGAAGAAGTTATTTGCGGTCAGGTTGTTCGGCTGGTTGAATTCCCAAGCCGATCCGTGCAGCGCGTTGGTGCCGCCCTTTAAGACCTGGTTCAGAGTGCCGCCGCTGGTGTGGCCGAAAGCCGCATCCGAGTCGAAGGCGTTTACGCGAACTTCCTGCACGGCATCTTTAGGCGGGCTGTAGGCCAAGCGTCCGTCCCAAGTGGCGTCGGGCGAGCCGTTGATGAGGATCTCGTTGGTTTGCGATGCAGTTCCTCCGATGCTCCATCCGGCCGCCCCGCCGCTATCGAAAGGGTGAATGAGAGACGGCTGGCCGGTTGCGAGCACGCCAATCGAGAGCGCGGCAAACACGAGCGGCGTGCCTCCATTCAAAGGCAAATTCTCGACCTCTTTCGTGGTGATCGCCTGCCCTACCGAGGCGTTCTCGGAGTTCAGCAGAGGCGCGCTCGCGGTCACCTCAACAGACTGCGAAGAATTGCCCACCTCTAAAGGAATGTCGATAACAACGTGGTCCCCTGCGCCCACGTGAACAGACTTGCGAATGAATTCCTTAAAGCCAGCGAATTGAACGGCGATGTCGTAGTCGCCGGGAAGCAGGAAGGGCGCGGCGTACTGGCCGCCGGAATCGGTGAGGGTTCGCAGCTTGGTGCCAGTATGAGCCTCAGTGGAGGTTACTCCAGCCCCCGCAATGAACGCTCCGGTGGAGTCCGTGACGATGCCGCTTATGGTTCCGCGGAATTCCTGGGAGAGAAGAGCGGGAGCCACGCTAAGGAGGAGGAGAAAGCGCCACATTCTCCTATTGTCGTTCGTCTACACCGGCGTTCAAGTCCTTGAGGAGCTTCGAGTAGAGCGGACTAGCGGCGCATCACTACGCGAGCCATCTCGCGATTCACTTCGATATGATCCACGCACTCGTTCAACGCGAAAGGCTGATTGATCTTCGCATCCGGATAAAGAGGAGTGAAAAAATTCTCTATCAAAAAATCCAGAGTGGCACCGCTCACAGCGAGGCCGGAGATCTCCACGCGCTGTAGAAAAACGGTCGCCTTGCCGCCCGCCGATTGGAGCTTCGCATCTACTCTCACGGGCCTCTCGCCCTCAATGATTCGTTCTATCAGCCAAGGCGTCTTT
>JANXQZ010000601.1 GCA_025353235.1 Bryobacterales bacterium | reverse complement strand
GCCCGATAACTCCGGCCGTGAGATTGCCGCTTCCCTCCGGAAGAAAGGTCGCCGGGGTGGCATTGTCGCGAAGGTAGGAATAGCGTACAAACGCTCGGTGCTTCTCGTGTGCGACGTGGTCCAGGCGACTGTCGAATTGATCTTGGGCGTCCGGTTCTACCGCGGTGCGCACGTAATTGTTGACTCCCGGCGCGTTCGGCAACGGGTAATGTTGCAAAACCTGTAGGGCAAGCGGATCGAGTCGGCTCGCCGGGATCGTGTTATTGACGAAAGCAACGCGCGGCGAGGTTGCCGGATCATAAATCGTCGACGCGAACACGCCGCTCCTTTGCGCGAGGGTGGGCACGACGCTCTGGCGCGTGATTCCCGTCCGAAGTCTCGTCCCCTGCCAGTCCGCAAAGAAGAACGTTCGATTCCTGCGGATCGGGCCACCGGCTGTGAGGCCGTATTGGTTTCTGCGAAATTCCGGTTTCGGACCTCGCTGCGCAAAGTAATTGCGGGCGTTCAGATCCTCATTGCGGAAGAACTCAAAAAGCGTGCCGTGGAATTGGTTCCCGCCTGATTTCCCAATCACCAGAACTGTCCCGCCGTTGGATCTCCCATACTCCGGCGAGTACGCGTTGATGTTCAGCCTGAATTCCTCAATCGCGTCAATCACAGGGAAATACGCCACCTGTCCGGGCTCGGGTTGCAGCACGCTGATTCCGTCGTAGAGGTATTCGTTGGTGCGCGGCCGGCTTCCGTTAATTCGCGGCAGGAGCGATCCGGCACCCGGCAACGCGACTCCCGGCGAGAGGCTCATCAATGGGATGAAATTGCGCCCGTCCAGGGGCAGCGTTTCAATTTGCGTTCGGCTGACGTGATAGCTAACCGAACCACTGGCGGTTTCGAGCAGCGATGTTTCGGCATTTACATTGATCGATTGGGACCCCTGACCCAATTCGAGCTTTAGATTCAAGAGGGTCTGGTCCCCTGTGCGCAGTATGATGCCGGTCTGCATGTACGGTCGAAAGCCCTGTTTCTGGATGCGCACCACATAGAGTCCCGCTGGAAGCCCAAGCAGGTGGTACTCGCCATATTCGTCTGTTATGACTTCGAACTTCGCGCTGGTGGCCTGTTCCTGACCTGTCACTTTCGCATTCGCTACCCGGAGTCCGGATGGATCCTCGATCGTGCCGAACAATTCAGCTTTTCCAGCTTGCCCGAAGGAATGGCAAGGGACAACCAGGAGTATAGGGAGAATGCAAAGCAGCGCACGCATCTTCTGCAAGAATACAGTGTAAGGTATACACGACAGTTAAAGCACCGGCCCCGCCCGTCAACACCACGGGCTGGAGGTGAGGGAGGAGGGCGAAGTTCAAGACCCCACCCTCGACCCGACCAAGCCAAAGGAATTAGTGAGGCGTCTTAATCGTCGACGTCGAACACAGCGAAGTACACGTTCGGGTCGTTGCGCACACCCACCAGGTCCCGATTGTCGCCCCAGACCATGTAGAACCGCTCATCCTTGGCCACCATCTGGTTGTAATCGCCCATGTAGTTGAACGCGATCGCAGGATCGAAATTCACCGCAGGCGGAAACGTTGTGGTTGTGATGCGCTGGTTGGGATGGATGGAGTTTCCGTGGTTGGTGGATATCGCCAGATAAACGTCGATGTTCAAGTTGTTCAGCGGGTCGTTGCGGCGGTCGTAGAACATGACTCCCACGACGCCCTCATCGGTCACAGCCACGGATGGCATCCACTGATCGGTCTTGGTGGAATCGTCGTTGACGCGCAACGGCGCGCTCCAGGTCTTGCCGTGGTCCTT
>JANXQZ010000569.1 GCA_025353235.1 Bryobacterales bacterium | reverse complement strand
CCCGCGAAGCACTCTCGCTTTGGCGGAGCAGCATGGCAAGACTCTGGCTACTGAGGTGGATCGAGTGCTGGCGGGATCGCTGATCCCTGTGCACGCCCCGATCCGTGCCGCATTCGAGAATATTGAGCTTGAGTTCGCCTTGCACACGCGCGAGACGTTCGAAGAGGAATTGAAGAACCCGAGTCCGCCTCGCGTGCGTCGGGCGCAAGCGATGCTGCGAGCCTATGACGAACGCCGTCCCGTGCGGAGCACGCCGTATCCGATACAGGCGGTTCGGTTCGACAAGAGCCTAACAATTCTAGCGCTAGGCGGCGAAGTGGTGGTCGATTACGCGCTTCGTGCCAAGCGCGAATATGGCGGCGGGAAGTTGATCGTGGCGGGATATTCGAACGATGTGTTGAGCTACATCCCATCGCGGCGAGTACTTAAGGAAGGTGGCTATGAGGCCGTCGACAGCATGACTTACTACGGCCAGCCGGGTCCCTATGCCGAGGATGTAGAGGATCGAATCTTTGCGGGCATCCATCAAGTCATGAAGAGAGTTGGAGTAACCCGATGAAGTCCATGTTCCTGCCCGGGGTGGAGCGCAATCCGCAGCCAGGCCCATACGCAGACGCCGTCCGCGCCATGCAAGCTGCCAGCCCGGAGTATCCGCAAATCTGGCACATGTTCGCTTTCAAACCTGCGGCCACGGCCCACCTCGCTAAGTTCACTCAGGAAATAATGCGCGAGCCCGCGCCCTTGACTCCCGGCATCCGCGAACTGATTGCAGCCTACACCTCGGCCCGTAATCAGTGCCCCTTCTGACTGAAGTCTCACGCCGCGGTCGCGGCCGTGCTGCTTGAGAAAGAACCGGAGTTTGTGGAGGCCGTCCTTCGCGATCTGGAGACATCCGACC
This sequence comes from Bryobacterales bacterium, assembly GCA_025353235.1. Lineage (GTDB taxonomy): Bacteria > Acidobacteriota > Terriglobia > Bryobacterales > Bryobacteraceae > JANXQZ01. Next base: position 1,025 of record JANXQZ010000569.1, on the reverse strand, counting down.
TAAGCGAGAAGGAAAAAGTTCTCTTCCGCTTTGTGGACAAGGTGAATAGCGACTCGCCCAGGATGACTGCGGGCGACATGCAACCGCTATACGCAGCGGGGTGGGACGACGAAGCAATCTACTACGCCATCACGGTCTGTTCTCTGTTCAATTTTTATAATCGATGGGTGGATGCCAGCGGAGTCCACCCGCTCTCTGACGAAGCTCATCGGCACGGCGGCAAGCGGTCAGCTGCGAGGGGCTATGTCATGGATCGTTCTGGAGTAAAGACGGAATGAAGTCGGTGACGATTACGAACCGTTCGCGGTACATCCTCCTAATCGCCTGGATAGCGCTTTCTGCACTTGACCTCGCAGCTCAGCCGCAGTCGTGGACGAGCGTCGCCGCCACGGCCCCCGGAACCGAGATCCGAATCGCCGGTCCCCGCTCCTGTGAAGAAACAAGGCCATCGCAGGAGGAACGCGCTGATTGGCCTTGGTGTGGGAGCCGGTCTAGGCCTGGTAATCGGATCTGTCGCAGATCAGAAGTGCTCGCCCAATTGCTTCTTGGCAATAACATTAGCAAAGCGATTTTTGCGCCGATGGGTGCCATCGTAGGTGCTCTAGTCGGGGTGCTGCTTCCCTCTAGCGGATGGCGGGAAATTTACAAACAGTGACGTGCCGCGAAGGTCTCCCGTTTGGCTGCCACGCAAAATTAGTTCTCAACACACCGAAACCCAATGTAATTGCCTCGCACGCCAGGTTTGCGGGCTCGGCGGTCAGAGACCCGGATCATACTTAGCCCGCCGAGCCAAGACCCTCCCCGCGCTGTGCGGTACTGACCTTCAGTCTCGTACCAATCCGCCGTCCACTCCGACACGTTTCCGAGCATGTCGAAGAGCCCGTACCCATTCGGCTTCTTGCGCCCCACTTCGTGGGTCGTCTTCTCGCTATTGCCAGCCCACCAGGCGATCTCGCCTGGGTTCCCGTGGCGCGGGCCGACGTTGCCACCTCGCGCCGCATACTCCCATTCGGCCTCGGTCGGCA
>JANXQZ010000553.1 GCA_025353235.1 Bryobacterales bacterium | reverse complement strand
TGCCTTCATAGGGCTTCATGCCGAGGGAAGCCAAGCAGCTAGGTGAAGGCAAGCACTGCGAAAACTCCATGTAGGAGAGCTGTTCCACCGAAACCAGATTGACCATCACGTAGGCCCGAAGATATGCCGAAAGGCTGGAAGCCATCACCCGGGCAAAGTTCTCGTGGAGAAGGTGGATGGAACGCAACTGGTCTTTCGCGATTCGGTCCGGCCGACGGAAATCGTACGGCTGCGCCCGCTTGGCCGTGTCCTCGTGAACGCCCTTCGCCCCAACGTTCAGGAAGACGTTGTCGATTTCTTCCTGGGAAAGGATGCGGTCAGTCGCCATGGTCTACTATCGGCGGCTTTCCGTATTTCTTTACTTGGCGACGCTCACCTCTTTGAAGAAGATGGTGGATCGCGCGTCATGGTTTTGCAGGCCGATGTACCCGGAATCGGGGCGGGGGCCGCGCACGGGCTCGAACCACTCTTTGCGCGGGGGAACAGGTTGATCTCCGAAGAAGTCGTTGATCTTCGCCCCGTTCAGCATCACGGTGGTCTCTTGTCCCTTAAGGACGATATCCATCGTGTTCCACTCGCCGAGCGGCTTTTGGGTTCGCTTCGTAACTTTGCTGAGCGAGTACAACGCCCCGGTGCAGTGCCAATCGTCGCCGGCAGCATCGATCTGCACTTCGTAACCATTGTGAACCCCGTACCAGGGATCCGGAGGAGGCTCCGCCATGCGGATGTAAACGCCGGAATTATCATGCTCCGTAGTCGTTTTGAATACCACGTGAATGGTGGTGTCGCCGAGCTTTTCGCCTTTAAACCAAAGCAGTCCCATCCCTCCCGCCGTTTTCAGCATCCCGTTTTCCACGGTAAACTGACCTGGGCCGACATGCTCCCATCCGGTCATATCCTTCCCGTTAAAGAGCTGTTTCCGATCGGCGGCATGGAGCAAAGGGAGGACGGCTAGAATCGCAATCGCAGATTTCATGTGACCACCATTGTACTCGGGCGCCCTGCTCTTCCGCACGCGGCAGGGCGATCCCACGCTATATTAAATTGACGTTTGGAGACTCATGTTCGATATCTGGATCATTCCCGTCATTGTCGTCGCTGTCTACCTGATCTCTTCGATCAAGATACTCGCGGAATACGAACGCGCCGTGATTTTTCGCTTGGGACGGGTGCTGGGCACTCCCAAGGGACCTGGCGTCATCTTTGTATTTGTGCCGATTGACCGCATGGTGCGCATTTCCTTACGCATCGAAGCCATGGAAGTGCCGCCTCAAGACATCATCACCAAGGACAACGTTACGGTGAAGGTGAATGCCGTCGTTTATTTCAAGGTGGTGGAGCCCACCAAGGCTGTGCTCGAGGTTGCGAACTACTTGTACGCCAGTTCGCAAGTGGCGCAGACTACGCTCCGCAGCGTTCTCGGCGAAGTGGAACTGGATACCTTGCTCGGCCAGCGCGAGAAGCTCAACATTCGCCTGCAATCCGTTCTCGATATGCATACCGGACCCTGGGGCATCAAGGTGACTCTGGTGGAAGTGAAGCAGGTTGACTTGCCGGACCAGATGATTCGAGCCATCGCGCGCCAAGCTGAGGCCGAACGCGAGCGCCGCGCCAAGATCATTCATGCCGACGGCGAATATGAAGCCTCAAAAAAGCTCGCGATGGCGGCTGAAGCCATTCAAATGCAGCCAGCCGCGATTCAATTGCGCTATCTGCAAACCCTTGTGGAAATTGGGGCCGAAAAGAACACGACGGTTGTATTTCCCCTGCCTATCGATATATTCTCATCATTAGGCCGGGCGCTGGAAAATCTTGGCAGTTTGAAAAGGGAAGGCTAACCGGATTGGCACGCAACGACGAAGGCGAATTTGAATTGATCCTGGGGAACCGCCAACTGGTCAGCGTATTTCTGATCGTGGTGATTCTTCTTGGCGCGTTTTTCTCGATGGGCTACTTGGTGGGCCGAAGCTCTTCGCCAGTGCTCACGGCCGACAACGGAGCGCGCAGTGAAAAGCCGATCCTGGTGGATGGCACGTCGCGGCAGCCGGTGGAAACGGGCGCGGGCGGGAGTGCGGCACCTGCTCGGGTGGTGCCTCCGCCTGTGGACAAGCCTTCGCCGGTGCAGCCTCCTCTCGAAGTTAAAAAGGAAGAGCCGATTCGCGAGAAACCGCCAGCCACGCCGTCGTCGGAAGAGCCGCGCGCGGGAACGACATTTTTGCAAGTGGTGGCAACCACGCGCCCCGATGCGGAGATCATTGCCGAGAGTCTGGCGAAGAAAGGCTTTCGAACTACGGTGGCTCCGGGTCCGAACCCGACGATCTTTCGCGTAATTGTCGGACCGGTGGGGAATGGGGCGGATCTGGCGGAGACTCGGGTGCGGCTGGAAGCCTCTGGTTTTAAGCCGATAGTGAGAAGATATTAGTATGGAAACCGGCTGAAAGCCGGTTGCAGCCAGGATTGGCTGCCCCACATAGCGGCAAGCCGCAACGAGGTAATTCATCGCAGTATTGGAAGAAATGAGAATATTGTAGTACAAAACTCGAGTGCAACAATGTTCCAGACAAGACCAGGCGGCCATGGTGGGGCAGCCAATCCTGGCTGCAACCGGCTTTCAGCCGGTTGGTCCTCCGAAAGGCAGAATACTCATTGAATCTCGTTCAACTCGATACACAACCATTGGCTCAGCCCCGTCTCCCGGAATGGCTGCGCAAGGGTGCCACTCACTTCAGCGCCGTCCACGATCTGAAGCAGGATCTTCGGCGCCTCAATCTTCATACCGTTTGCGAATCGGCGCGCTGCCCCAACATGCACGAGTGCTTCAGCCGGGGCGCGGCGACTTTCATGATCCTCGGCAATCTGTGTACTCGAGGCTGCGGGTTCTGCTCGGTCCCGAAAGGCTCGCCGCGCAAGAAAGAGTTCACGCTTGATCCGAGCGAACCTGAAAACGTGGGGCGCATGGCGGCTCAGATGAAGCTGCGCTATGTGGTGATCACAGCCGTCAACCGCGACGATCTACCGGATGGCGGCTCCACGCATTTCGCGGAAACTGTGCGGCAAGTCAGCAAGGCTCTTCCTCAAGCACGGATCGAAGTGTTAACGCCCGACTTTTGCGGTGATCTGGATGCGGTCGCGCGCGTGCTGGATGCCGGGCCGCATGTGTTCAACCACAACATGGAGACCATCCCGCGATTGTATGGGCGGGTTCGTCCGCAAGCGAACTATCGGCAGTCGCTCGATGTGCTGCAATTCGGGAAACGCCACCGTCCTGATCTGCTTACCAAGTCGGGCCTCATGGTGGGCTTGGGCGAACGGCCCGCCGAAGTGGAATCGCTCTTGCGCGATTTGCATGAGGCTGACGTGGATGTGGCCACTATCGGGCAATACTTGCAACCTACGCGCCGCAACCTGCCTGTGTCGGAGTATGTAACCCCGGCGCAGTTCGATGCCTATCGCGAGTACGGCCTTTCGATCGGATTCAAGATGGTGTTTAGCGGTCCGCTGGTGCGCAGCTCCTACATGGCCGATCTGGTGAATGAGCAAGCTTCCCAGGCGACTGTTTAGCTACTCGCTCGCAGTCCTCACGGGCGTTCTTCTGGTTCTGGTTTTCCCGAACTGGAATCAAATCTGGTTAGCTCCCTTCGCGCTGTCGCCCTTGTTAATCGCAGTTGCATCCGAGCCACGTCCGCGGCATCGTTTCCTGCTCGGATTCCTGGCTGGCAACGTGTATTGGTTTGGCATTTGTTCCTGGATCCAATTCGTGCTGGAGGTGCATGGCGGGATGGGTCGTTGGGGCGGCTGGGGAACGTTCGTCCTGTTTTCGCTGATCAAGTCCCTGCACATGGGGCTATTCGCTTTGCTGGCTGGAATCGTCGTGTGGAAGTGGTACGCGATCCCGGCCATTGCCGCTATCTGGACCGGGATCGAGCGCACGCACGGGGACCTGGGTTTCGCTTGGCTTTGTCTGGGCAATGCGGGGATCGACTTGGCGCTGCCGATGCGCCTTGCCCCATGGGTTGGCGTGTACGGGCTCTCATTCCTGTTCGCGATGATGGCGGCGGGAGCGGCTGGAGTCGCTCTCAAGCGTCCGCGCAAGCGGCTGCTCTGGTTGATGGTGATCCCGGCTCTGTTGCTGATGCCGCAGTTGCCCGCTCCCGAAGAAGGCCGCGAGACGGCGGTGATGGTGCAGCCTAACATTCCAGAAGAACAGGAGTGGACTCGAGATCGTGCGTCGGAGATGCAAGCGATGCTGCTGAACCGGTCCTACGGGACCGCGCTCGAGTCCCGCGCAGGGTTGATCATTTGGCCGGAGGTTCCGGGTCCGCTCTATTACTTTCGCGACGAACCGTTCCGGCGAAAGGCTGGCGATCTGGCGCGGCGCACCCATGCATTTCTTTTGTTTGGGACGGTAGCGGATTCAGCGAAGGGCGAGCCGTTGAACTCAGCTGTGCTCCTGGGGCTTTCTGGCCAGTTCGTAGACCGGTACGACAAGATCAACCTGGTTCCCTTTGGCGAATACGTTCCGGAGTTCTTCAGCTGGGTGAACCGCATCTCCCATGAGACGGGCGATTTCGTGCCTGGCAATCGCGTGGTGGTATCGCCGCTGGATGCAGAGAAGGTGGGGACATTTATCTGCTACGAGTCGGCGTTTCCGCAAGAGGTTCGACAATTCGTGGAAGGCGGCGCGAGCTTGCTGGTGAATATTTCGAATGACGGGTATTTCGGACGCAGCGCGGCTCGCGACCAGCATTTGTCGATCGTGCGGATGCGGGCGGCCGAGAACCGCAGGTGGATTCTTAGGGCTACGAATAATGGGGTGACGGCGAGCGTTGATCCGGGCGGGAGGGTGGTGAAGATCTTGCCGGGCTATGTGGAGACGTCAGGAGCTTTTAATTATTCGTATGAATCGGGGTTGACCTTTTATAGCCGGTACGGGGATTGGTTTGCCTGGGGCTGCTGGATCGTGGTTGGGGTGGCGCTATTCGCATCGCAACGGCCCCACTACCGGTCCCGCAAAGGGTGATGTAAGCACGACCTTACAATAGTTCCAGTGAATCCTTGGCATCGAGAATTAGAAGTCGCGGTGGAAGCCGCAAAGAAGGCGGGTGAACTCGCACTCCGCTACCAGCACGGAATCGAAGCCGAAACTAAGTCCGATCTGTCGCCTGTAACTCGCGCCGATCGCGAGGCGGAACAAATTATCACCGACATCTTCACTGCAGCTTTTCCAGACGATGGACAGCTCGGCGAAGAAGGCGCCAGCCGCGAGACTCGCAACGGACGCCGCTGGATAATAGACCCCATCGACGGCACGCGCGATTACGTGCGAGGCAATCCTTACTGGGCCACGCTGCTCGGCTTGGAGGCGGATGGCGAAGTTGTGGTCGGCGTCGCCAACTTTCCGGGTCTGGGCACCACCTACACCGCGACGCGCGGGGGTGGAGCGTTCCGCAACGGCGAACGCATTCACGCCTCGGCAATCTCCGCCTTGAGCGAGGCCGTCATTTGCGTAAACGGCTTCAACAAACTTAACGGCGCGAAATTTCGTCCGCTCTTGCTCGACTGGCTTTCGCAAGCCTGGGCCGTGCGCAGCTATGGCGGCGCACCCGATGCCATGATGGTGGCTTGCGGGCAGGCCGATGTGTGGTTTGAACCCGTGGCTGCTCCGTGGGATTTGGCAGCCCTCAAAGTGATCATGGAAGAGGCCGGTGCCGTGTTCTTCAACACCGACGGAGGCAACTCGATTTACGGCGGCAACTGCCTGGGCTGCGCTCCCGCACTCGTCGGGGACTTGAAGAAGTTTGTCGGCCTGGAATAGGCCCGAGTGGATTCTTATCGAGATGCGAATGTCCTGGTAACTGGCGGGCTGGGCTTCATCGGCAGCAACCTGGCGATCAGGCTTGTCGAGCAAGGCGCACGGGTCACAGTTGTGGATTCGTCCATCTCAGGCTGCGGCGCGAATCCTTATAATGTTGCGTCCGTTCGGGACCGTCTGCGGGTAGTTCCGCTCGATCTCAGCGAAGCCCCTCAGTTTCGCTCGGAGATCGCGGCGGCGGATCTTGTGTTCAACCTCGCAGGCGAGATCAGCCATATTCAGAGCATGAAATTCCCCGAGCGCGACTTGCAGATTAATGCGCTCGCGCAACTGCGATTTCTTCTGGAGTGCGCTTCGGCCAAGCGCGGCATGCGCATCGTGTATGCGAGTACGCGACAGCTTTACGGCGCGCCGGACTACCTTCCGGTGGATGAAGGCCATCCCATACGCCCTATCGATTTCAATGGTGTGCATAAGGCGGCGGCCTGCATGTATCATCTGATGCTGTCGCGCAGCGGCGAACTCGACGCGATCGTGCTTCGTCTCACCAATGTCTACGGACCTCGCATGGCCCTCAATATTCCCACTCAGGGATTTCTCGGCACATTCCTACGCCGCGCGCTGACGGGCGATCCTATTGAGGTATTCGGCGATGGACTCCAGACTCGGGATCCCGTGTATGTCGACGATGCGGTGGATGCGTTTCTGCTGGTCGGCTTCGGCATTCCGCCATCGCGCACGTACAATGTGGGCGGTGTGGAAGGTCTGTCCTTGAGCGAGATTGCGGGCGTGATCTCGCGCGAAGGGGGCGGCATGCAAGTGACCCAGCGCGCCTTCCCCGACGACATCAAACCAATCGATATCGGCAGCTATGCGACGGATTGCACTCGTATCGAGAGAGAGCTTGGCTGGCGTCCCCGCGTGCGCTTCGACGAAGGCATTCGCCGGACCCTCGACTTCTTCCGCCAGCACCTCGAACACTACTTGCCGCCCGCATGATGAATCCCGCCGAATTCGCCAACATCGCGAAGTCCGAACAGAGATTCTGGTGGTATCGAGGCATGCGCCAGATCTTATTCGGGATTTTGGATCCGCTCGTGGCCAAGCGCAATATCGCGCGCGCGCTGGATGCAGGGTGCGGTACCGGGTACTTCGCAAAGCTGGTGGAGCAGCGTTATGAGATCCCAGCAGTGGCCATCGACTATGGATGGGAAGGTCTGCAATACGCCCGCAAGC
>JANXQZ010000537.1 GCA_025353235.1 Bryobacterales bacterium | reverse complement strand
TGTTGAACGCCTTACGGTCACGCCACTCAAAGTTGCGCTACTGTCCCATTGATGTATCGAAGCTGGCTTTGGATCGGTGCGCCCTGGAACTGAGTACTGTGGCCGAGGTCGAACCGATTTGCGATTCCTACATACCGGGCCTGCGCCAAGCTGCCCATCACCGGCGACCGTTGGATCGGCTCCTGGTCTTGTTCCTGGGCAGCACTATCGGAAACTTCCCCCGTTCCGGCGCTCTCGACTTTCTGCTGGAATTGCGCGAGACGCTCCGGCCTGGCGACTGGCTGCTACTCGGTGCCGACCTGGTAAAGCCGATCAACCAGCTGCTCCTCGCCTATAACGACCCTACCGGCGTGACCGCCGCCTTCAACCTTAATGTGCTTGCCCGGGCGAATCGGGAACTCGGCGCAAATTTTAACCTTCGCTGCTTCGCCCACGAATCGAGTTATGATGAGCAGAACCAGCGCGTGGAAATGCATCTCAGATCTCTCACATCTCAGTCCGTCGACATACCCGGCGCTGGCTGTCGCGTGGAATTCGGTGCTGGCGAAACGATCTGGACGGAATCCTCCCACAAGTATCAGTTGCAGGACTTGAACGACATGGCCGCGCTCACCGGCTTTAGCACAGAAGCCCAATGGATAGACAGGGAGTGGCCATTTGTCGAGACTCTGTGGACCGCCCTTTAGCTCTCGAGTATCGAGACGTTTCGTACGCCATTGGGGGCCGAACCATTCTTGACCGCCTCGACCTGAAAATCGAAGAAGGGGAAACGCTGGTGCTCTTGGGACGCAGCGGATCGGGAAAAACCACGGCGCTCAAGATGGTGAACGGTCTCATATTCCCGACCAGCGGCCAGATGCTCGTGAACGGCAAACCCACGACCGAGTGGGACCTGATTCGCCTTCGTCGAAGCATCGGATACGTGATACAGGATGTAGGTCTGTTCCCGCATTTCACCGTCAGGCAAAACGTGAACCTCGTCCCGAAACTCGAGCATTGGGAGCAAGCGAAAATAGATGCCCGCACCGATGATCTGCTTACAAAGGTTGGACTCAGTGCCTCGGAGCATGCCGATCGCTATCCCCGGCAACTCTCAGGCGGGCAACGTCAGAGGGTGGGCGTGGCGAGGGCGCTCGCCGCGGATCCGAAACTGCTGCTCTTTGACGAACCCTTTGGCGCTGTCGACCCGGTGACCCGCCTGGAACTGCAAAAGCAGTTTCTATCGTTACGTCAAAGCTTGGGCAAGACTTCCATTTTCGTAACACATGATGTTCGGGAGGCTTTGTCGCTCGGCACGCGCATCGGACTGCTTCATCAGGGAAAACTCGTCCAGTTGGCCACCCCCGCCGAATTTCGCAAATCAACCAACGAAGAAGCGCGTGCGTTCCTGGCCTGCCTGGAAGACGTCTAACCCATGCGCCCCGGTCTGCTCAACGAGATGGCCGAGCTCACAGCGCAGCATTTTGTTTTAGTGCTGGTCTCGATCTCCATCGCCATTGCAGCCGGGCTGCCGCTCGGTATTCTAATCTCGCGAAAAGCGTCGCTCCGAACGCCCGTGCTCGGGTTCGCGAATATCATGCAAACAATCCCCAGCCTTGCGCTGTTCGGCTTCCTCATTCCGATCCCATTCATTGGGGGTATCGGCAAGCGCACCGCGATCGTCGCGCTCATATTGTACGCACTTCTTCCAATCTTAAGGAACACGCTAGTGGGTATTCTGTCGGTAGATCCCGCCGTGCGCGAGTCCGCCATAGCGATGGGGCTGACTGGTCGTCAGTTGCTCTGGCAGGTGGAGTTGCCCCTGGCAGCTCGCACGATCTTGGCTGGAATCCGGGTGGCCACGGTGACCACGATCGGCACGGCCACCATTGCGGCGGCTATCGGCGGAGGCGGATTAGGCGTGTTTATCTTTCGCGGGATTGCGTCCGTGGATACGACGCAGATTCTGGCCGGAGCCGCGCCTGCTGCACTACTAGCACTGTTGGCGGATGGAGGCTTAGGTTGGCTCGAACGAAAATTTTCGGCTGCTTAGCGACTATTGCGCTGTTGGCGGGCTGCTCTCGCGATAAGTCCCTGGCAGTCAGTTGCAAGAACTTCACTGAGCAACTCATACTTGGAGAAATCGTGGCGCAACACTTGGAGAACCGCCTGCATCAGCCCGTCGTTCGCAAGTTCGGGCTGGGCGGCACGCTCCTGGTGCAGCAGGGCCTGCTCTCGAAAGAAATCGATATTTACCCGGAGTACACCGGCACAGCGTTCACCAACGTTTTGAAGCAGAAGCCGATCAGCGATCCGGCGGCGGTGCTCGGCCGCTTGCGCACGGACTACGCAAAGTGGAAACTGGAGTGGCTGGATCCGCTAGGATTCAACAATTCGTTTGCGTTAGCCGTGCGAGGCGAAGATGCACGTGCGCGGCGGCTGGAAACTCTCAGCGACGCTGCTCACGATCCGGCGGGATTTGTTTTGGGCGCAGGCTATGAGTTCATGGGACGTCCCGATGGATATGAAATGCTGAACCGCGTTTACCCGATCAAGTGGACCAAATCGCCGAGCAGCATGGATCTTGGGCTGCTGTACCAAGCCTTGGGCCAGAAGCAGGTGAGCATGGTGGCGGGCTCGGTGACGGATGGGGCTCTTTCGGTGATCGACGCGAAGGTGTTGAAAGACGATAAGCTAGTATTCCCTCCTTACCAAGCTTGCTTAGTG
>JANXQZ010000501.1 GCA_025353235.1 Bryobacterales bacterium | reverse complement strand
CATCCGATCTTCCCGGCTCCCTATTCTAGCTTCGTCCCCACCGCGATCTTCCTTCTTGCAGGTCTTATCGCTCTGTATCACGGCATCAATCCGGCACGCCGCCTCGACCGGATTACGCTTCCTGTTACAGGAATCGTATTCATCGGGATTGCCGTTATTTTCCTGGCTCCGTTCTTGCAAGCGCTCCTGATTCCGCTGTTCTGGTTTGCTGCCAAGGTTGGATTTTTGCTCTTCGTTTTTATCTGGATTCGCGCCACCTTGCCACGTTATCGGTATGACCAACTAATGCGTCTCGCCTGGACATTCCTCTTCCCGCTCGCGATGGTCAACCTGCTATTCACCAGCCTGTTCGTCGCGCTGTTCACGAAATAAACATGGACGCTATTCTCTTCATCGCTTTTGCCTCCTTCGCCATCGCGAGCGCAATTAGCCTCGTGGTTCAGACGCATCCGATTTCGAGCGCTCTATCGCTCATCGGCGTCATGGTGTCGCTGGCGGTGCTCTACTTTTTGCTCGGCGCGGAGTTTATTGCGGCCGCGCAACTAGTCGTTTACGCCGGCGCGATTATGGTGCTGTTCATCTTCGTCATCATGCTGCTGAACGCCGACTCTGAAGGTCCCACAGGTAGAAGCTGGCGAGTGAACCTGCTCGGTATTCCGCTGTTGGCCGCGTTTGTCGGCATCATCGCCTTTGTGATTCAAGCCTTTTTGCCGAAGACGGAAGGGGTGAGTTTGGCTGGTCGCGACGGTTTCGTGGGAACGGCCTCCCTTGTTGGGGCGAAGCTCTTCACGGTTTATCTTCTGCCGTTCGAAGTAACGTCCGTTCTTATCTTAATTGCCATCCTGGGAGCCATCGTTCTGGCGCGCAAGGAGATCGATTAAGTGACCTTCATGAGATTGTACTACATCATCCCAATTTCTTCTCCGCTCGCGATGATTTTGGCTGGGGCTCTGCTGCTCTGTACTGCAACAGCCCGCGCCGAATTTGGTTGCGGCTATGCTGCTCTGTGGGGCAGCCAATCTTGGCTGCAGCCGGCTTTCCAGCCGGCTTTCTCGTACTCTCTGACGATTGGGAAAACTCCGCCTAAAAGGCGGCTGCGGGCAAGATTGCCCGCCCCACAACGCCTCAAGGACTTTTATGAAACAGATACTAAGACTTCTCATTCCCGCGCTTTTCTCCACCAGCGCATTTGCGCTAAATATCACGCCCTTTCTCACCTGCGTCACGAACGATCCAGGGACGGCAACCACCACCGCGTACTTTGGATATGAAAGCTTCGAAGAGTCCGTCACTACTGTTCCTTTAGGCATCGGCAACCGCTTTCTTCCTCCTCCCACGCACCGGAACCAACCCGCTGTTTTCGTGCCGGGATATTTCGAGAAAGCGTTTCGCGTCACATTCCCTGCCCCAGGGGAAATTTTCTGGTTCTTCAACGAGTCTGCTACTCGAGCGGGAAGCGATTCAGTTCCGTGCTCCGCTGCTGCGCTGCCGTCCGTGATCGTGTCTCTGCCTTACTCGCAGCAGCTTACCGCCATCGGAGGACATAGCGGGATTACCTGGTCGCCGCTTGGCGCTCTCCCAACCGGATTGACGCTGTCTACCGACGGGCTGCTCAGCGGCACCCCGCAACTCGCGGGGCAATTCAGTCTCACGGTGAAGGCTACCGACGGACTCACTAACAGCGTGCGCCAATATGGGCTGCTGGTCGGCAACGGAGTGACCATTAACGATGCGGTCTCCACCCGTGCGCCTGGATTTACCCCGCAATTTCGCGTGGTCACCAACATCGCGGCAACCACCACCGCCACGGCTGCCTGCGACGTCACGGAGTTCGTGGTCACCGGAGGCGGCGCATGTACCGTCCCAAGCAGCAACACCGTTTTGGGAAGGATCGCCAGCAGCGGACCGGCTCTAAACGGCTGGCAGCTCATATGCAGCGGTGGAGCCGCCACGGCCGTCGCCGTCTGCAGCAAACAGTGAAGGAATCAGTGTTCCGGCTGAAGGTGGATCTCGCTGCCGTGCCGCTCCAACTCCGTCACCAGAGCGTACCGGCCGTCTGGAGAAAGCGCGACTGACCCGTCCCACTGCACGGGCGGGAAGCGCAGGCCTGCGAGCGTTCGCGTTTTGCCGGTTGCGAGATCCAATTCCCGCAACTCAGCCGGAACGTCGCCATTCCGTTCCGGCAGGGTCGCATAAATTACCGTGCGGCCCAGCAACGCCCAACCTCCCCACAACGCCGACTGCAGCGAAGCTAGCACGATCGTTTCGGGCCCTCCCGCTGCGGAAATCCGGAACAGACCTTTGACCGACAGCTTGGCATAGTACAGCCACTGGCCATCCACCGACTGTTGAGGGGCAAAGCCCCC
>JANXQZ010000462.1 GCA_025353235.1 Bryobacterales bacterium | reverse complement strand
CGGCAGGATCACGGTCATGGCGGCGGCTTGAACGCCTGGGAGGGACTCGATGCGCTGGATCGCCTGACGGGAAAGATTGGCCACTTGCGCCGTGGTCGAGTAGCGGCCCCCGGCCAACGAGCTCTTCATGGTTAAAACATTGTGAGCCTCGAAGCCTGGATTCACGTGCTTGAGCCCGACGAAGGTCCGAATCATGAGCGCAGCCCCGATTAGAAGCACCAGGGCCAGCGCAGTCTCGGAGATTACCAGCGCGCCGCGCAGCCGGTTTTGACGCAAGCCGGTGCCGGACCGTCCGCTGGTCTCCTTGAGCACGCTGTTCACGTTCGTGCGCGCGATCTGGAGAGCCGGGAACATTCCGAAGACTATTCCGGTTAGCAGCGCGATTCCTAAGGTGAATGCCAGCACCTTCCAATCGAGAATAGCCACCGCAGCCGCGACTCCATCTTCGTTGCTGAGGCGGGGAATGTTGGGAGGCAGAAGGGACATCAGCACGCGGACACCGATGGCACCGAGCACGAAACCCAGCAATCCGCCCAACGCCCCGAGCAGCACGCTCTCGGTTAACAGTTGGCGGACGATACGCCAGCGGCTAGCGCCGATTGCGCTGCGGATCGCGATTTCCTTTTGGCGTCCAGCGGCGCGGGCGAGCAGCAAATTGGCCACGTTCGCGCAGGCAATCAGCAAAACGAACCCAACCGCCCCGAGCAGGATCAGCAAGGCAGGCTTGATATCGCCAACGGCGGCTTCGCGCGCCGGCACGACGCCAATGCCCTCTTCACTGTCCATTACTTTAGGATTGGCACGGCGGAACTGCTCGGCGACCACCTTCATTTGAGCTTGCGCGGCCGCCGCGCTTACACCCGGTTTGAGCCGTCCAGCGATGGAAAGATAGTGACCTTGATTGGTGCTGCCAGGGTCCGGCTGAAGCGGAATAAAGACGTCGGAAGGAGGGTCCGAAACGAAGCTGGCGGGGAGGATTCCAACTACGGTGTAAGGATCGCCATTCAGGTTGATCGAAGCCCCGATCTGCGTGACAGCTCCGCCAAAGCGGGATTTCCAGAGTCCGTAAGCGAGCACCGCCACGTGCGGGCCGCCGGGCCGGTCTTCTTCAGAGGTGAAGGTTCTCCCCGCAATCGGACTAACACCAAAGACCCGGAAAAATTCCTGCGAGACGTGAATGGCCTTCACCTGCTCTGGCCGATCGGTGTTGCCCAGGTTCATGCCGGGGCCGGCGAAATCGTACGCGGCCATGGATTCGAAGGCGTCGCTCTTCTTCCAGGCGTTGAATTTGGGGATGGACTCCGAGAAATTGTTGCCGCCTGGGGAGGAGCGGCTGATGCGCATAATCCGGTCGGCATCGGCGTAAGGAAGCGGCTGCAGGAGGACAGTGTTGACAACGGAAAAGATGGCGGTATTGGCGCCGATCCCGAGGGCGAGCGCAACTGCGGCCACGATGGTGAAACCCGGGCTTTTGAGCAGCATGCGAGCTGCCAGGCGGACATCGGCGACGATAGATTCCATAATGAGGGTACGAGACGTGAAGATGAAATGTTCTGAAAGGTTTCTAGCTGCCTTCGTTCGTCGTAGGATCAGGGCGCCGCACCACTTACTTGACCTCTATATCGAATTCGTAGAAGCCTTCGTTGCTCTTAAACGCTGCTCCCGTTCGGCCATTCACCGAAAACCATGTTGCTCCATCCGCGGTCCGACTGATTAAGCCGCCAGCAGGTGCCTGCTCTTCAAGAAAGCCCACTCCCGCATGGCCCTCCGCGCCGGAGGGTCCGGTACATCCGCTGGAACCCCTCTCCTTCAAATCCCAACATACGATCCCATGAGCATTCGTCACCATCACTCTTGCGTTTGTCACGTTGGGGACGCGAAGGCCCCACTCCGCATTTCCTGGGAGAATCGCGTGAAACTTATTTCCATCTCTGCTAATAAAGGTGCGTTCGGGCGTACAAAGGTTGTAATTGGGCAGGCAGGCCGACATGGGAAAGCTTATATCCGACGAGACCAACGAAATATCGGAAGAGACCTCCTCTCCTCTAAAAGACCAGTTGAGAATATCGTGGTTTTCAAACGCCCAGCCGGTTGCCGCCGTGAAACCAATCCAAGCTTTACCTTCCGAGTCTGCTACCAGCGAGAGGTCCAGCGCTGTTTGCAATGCGGGACGAGTGGAATCATCCAGAAACACCTTGAGTACAGGCCGGTCGAAGAGCAGGCGGGCCGTATGCACTCGACGATCCTTTAGCTGAACGCTCAGCTCTGGCGTAAACGCTAGCCGCTGTGCGGGCCAATGCATTTGGGCTGGCCTGCCGTTTGTACGTACAGCTATAAAGTTGTCTGAAGGGTCGCCCTCGTTCTTGTTTTGCCAGGTGTCAAAGAAGACCGCGACACTCCAAGGAATACCTGGATGATGATGGTAGTTGGAGTCGGCTACCGCGAAACCTCCCGCGCTACCCAGGCCTCCCAACGCTCCCGGTCCTGAGTTCTGCATCACAAAGGCGAACCCGTCGCCCCCACCGAGGATCCGGCTTTGATGAGTGAGTTGAAACTGAAAAGTAGTCTCAAATTTCGCGAGGACCGGCTGCTTCTCACGAAGCCAAATGGCGCCTGTTTTGTTGCGTTGTGCTGGAGTGAGGCGAAGGGTGTTGTTAGTAACTGCAGCCGCGCCTAACAGCTCGAGTCCTGGAGTGTGTGCGAAATCCTCGAAGCGTATTCGCGCTGGAGCCGCTGCCAGCATGATCGTGGCTATCAGAAGCAGGGTGATCGGGACAGCGCCAATTTTACGACAATGAAACATCGAAATGGCCTTGCGCAGTCCCGGCTTGTTGTCTTGTAATCTCACTCCCGGCACTTTATGAACTGTGCGAGTGACGATTCAACCGTCAACTCGTTACGCGTATCGTCATCCAGAGTGCCTTGATCCTGGAGCGTGCGCTTGCCTCGCGGACGGCCGTGCACGCGGGGTATCATCTTTGCTGTTTATTCGCCTTAGAAAAGAGTGTGCCAGAAAATTGACCCCTTTTTCTGAGAACCCGTGCATTACAGGGTGAAGCCAGTAAAAATGCTGGCCACTCAAAAAGAAGAAACTCAAATGATCGCTTTCACTCTGTTACTGATTTCGTTAGGCCAAGTATTTTCGGCTGGAACCGCGCCGGTCAAACCGCCGCCCCCGCCTCCGCCGCCGACTTGCCGTTGCCACGAAATTCCCGGCAAGAGCTGGTAAGCCGGTGACCCTCGGCTCTGGGTTCCAACAAATGGGGCGCTAACTGGGTTCGTTTTGAAAAATCGAGGTTAAGTCGTAGGATAAGGGCGTGAGACTTGCGAGATTCCTGCTTCTTCTTTCGACCCAAGCGCCCATCCTGGCTCAGAAAAATACAACATTGACTGCGCGGCAGGTGATCGAGCGCATTCAGGCCCAGGTGGGAGTGCCCTGGCGCGCTGATACGGTGGACACGTTCAAAGCTGGCGATCCGAATACGCGTGTGACGGGCATCGCCACGACAATGATGGCCACCTATGACGTTCTGGTGCGCTCGGCCGCCGCAGGCAAGAATCTGATCATCACTCACGAACCTACGTTTTACAGCCATCTTGATCGCGTGGATGGTTTGGAGAAAGAGCACGATCCCGTGTGGGAAGCGAAGGAACGCTTCATCAAGGATCACAATCTGGTGATCTGGCGGTTTCACGATCACTGGCATATGCATCGTCCAGACGGGATCATGACCGGCGTGGTTCGAATGCTCCGATGGCAGGAGTTTCAGAGCGCAACCGACCCAGGGCTGTTTGCCTTGCCGGAGATGACGGTGGCGCAACTGGCGGAGCAGATGAAACAGCGACTGGGCATCCATGTGGTCCGGGTGGTGGGAAATCCGCAGATGAAGGTTCGGATGGTGGGGCTTTCGCCGGGCGCCTCCGGTCCGCTAAGCCACCGGCAGAGATTGCAGCGGGACAACCTGGAAGTTCTGGCGATTGGCGAAGTGCCGGAGTGGGAAACGATTGAGTACGTTGCGGACGCGGTGGCGGAGGGCAAGCACAAGGCTCTGATTCTGCTGGGACATATTCCGAGCGAACAGGCCGGGATGGAGGACTGCGCCGCTTGGTTGAAGACTTTTGTGACGGAGGTCCCGGTGGAGTTTGTTCCGACTGCGGAGCCTTATTGGATTGTTCCGTAGATGGTTGCGCGGGCCATTGCGGTTTGGTTGGTGCTGATCACGGTAGAGTCGATCAACGGGATCGCGCGGACTTTGCTTCTGGTGCCATGGGTAGGGGATTTTCGGGCGCGTCAGATCGGTGTTTTGATCGGGTCTGTTTCGATACAGGTGATTGCTTATCTGTTAGTTCCTTGGATTTGCGCGCGCGATAGGAAGGCGCTGATGGGAGTAGGCGTGCTGTGGTTGGGGCTCACACTGGCGTTTGAGTTAGGCTTTGGACATTGGGTATTTGGTCGGACGTGGGAGAGGTTAGGATCGGACCTGGATCTCGCTCATGGCGGCTTGCTTCCCCTGGGCTTTGTTGTGCTGGTGTTCTCTCCCCTGATGGGGGTTTGGTT
>JANXQZ010000448.1 GCA_025353235.1 Bryobacterales bacterium | reverse complement strand
CCAGAGTTGGAGCAGCCGCAGCCCCCGCAACGGCTTTCAAGAACGATCGTCGATTCAGGTTCATGTTCGCGTGGTCAGTTTATCACTAAGCGCGACGAATTTCTTACGCATCGTTTGGAAACAGCATGGTTTGCTGCCAATGTGGGGCAGATCTTTAATCGGCTCTCCACGTTGCTGTCTAGTCCCGGCCGATTGTCAATCTATCGCCACAGTGTTTTCTTGGAATTTCTGAACTGATCCGCATACTCGAAACGGTCCCCAATCTGGTTGCGGCTATGCTGCTTAGTACTATAAACACCCTGCTTTCTTCCCCGCCCGCCACGAATCTATTTGGTGCGGCTATGCTGCTTTGTGGGGCAGCCAATCCTGGCTGCAGCCGCCTTTCCAGGCGGCTTCATGGACGAACCACTTTGTAGTTCTAACTTTCAAACGGCACCTTCAAAATCCCAATAACCGAAATCTCGAAATCGATCTCGGCGCATTTCAACAACTTGCAAATCCCATCCCTGGAATTTTCCAGTTCCCCTGCTATCGTCGAATCGGGTGCAAGCCACCCAAGGGAGACAACCATGCACGCAGCGAATCAAAGCACCGGACCCAAAACAGCAGAAGGAAAAGCCCGCGCCGCAGCCAACTCGCGCACTCACGGCCTCTGTGCCAAGGACGTCATCATCGCCGGTCCTGAAGAGGAAATCGAATTCAACGAACTCCTCACCCTCCACCTCGCGCAAATCAAGCCCAACGGCAGCGTCGAGCAAGTCATCTTCGATCAGATGATCTCCGATACCTGGAATCTCCGTCGCATCCGCCGCCTCGAAACCGCGCTGAACCAAGGCCTTGACCCACTCGCCGCACTCGAAGACGAGGCTCTCCAATCCAAACTCGACCGCATCGCCCGCCACCGCACCCGCATCGAACGCTCTTATTTCAAATCGCTGAAGGAGCTCTCGAACCTCCAGAGCCAGCGCGTCCTCAACCGCTGCAACGAGGAGTGCGCCGATCTAGCCGACATCTCGCCCCTCGTAAATCTGACCGAATTCCGCCGCCATCCACTCAAATCCGAGAATTTCAAAACGAACCCAATTTCGCCCTTCGCCGCCGCAACTTCGAGGAGTTCCCAGCCCGGCTAGGCTACAATCGCTTCTTGGAGCAAGCATGTTTACTGGCCTGGAGCACACGGCGATCGCCTCGCCCAATCCGTTACAACTCGCGGAGTGGTACGTCCAAAACCTCGGATTCCGAATTAATTACGAATACGCCGGCAATTACTTTGTCAAGGCGCCAGATGGAGCGATGTTGGAGATCATCCCGTCGGAAGGCGATCGCGCGCCGCAAGGGATGAAATCGCCCGGAATACGGCATTTAGCGGTGAAGGTCGATAACTTTGAAGCGGGTCATAACGAGCTCAAGTCCAAAGGCGTTCACTTCCTTGGAGAGCCCTTCGAAAACCAGGGAAACCGGCTCGTCTTCTTCAGCGACGCCGACGGAAATATCCTCCATCTCATCGAGCGGCAAAAGCCTCTCCCATGAACTGGATCGAAAAGAGCGGGACGACAGTTTGCTAACCCGCGTCTTCAAGGCGTTCGAGTATCGCGACTTTCGGATCATGTGGATCGGTGCTTGCACGTCCAGCATCGTGACTTGGATGCAGAAACTTGCGCAGAGTTGGCTGGTTCTGCAGCTATCCGGATCGGCTTTTCTGCTTGGGCTGGATGCGTTTTTGGGCGAAATTCCGATATTGCTGTTCTCGCTGATCGGGGGTGTCATAGCGGACCGCGTGGAACGGCGCAACCTGCTGCTCATGTCGCAAGCCGTTCAGATGACGTGCGCCTTCGTGCTCACGCTTCTCTTCGCGCTCCATCTGGTGCATGTCTGGCACATCCTCACGCTCTCCTTCATCGTGGGGCTGGCGCAAGCATTTGGTGGACCGGCATACTCGGCGCTGATCCCCACTCTGGTGAAGCAAGAAGACCTGCCGAACGCGATCGCCCTGAATTCGATTCAGTTCAATTTAGCGCGCGTAATCGGTCCGGTGCTTGGCGGCTTGGCGCTGGCGAATTACGGGGCGATCGCGTTCGGCAGGTCTTCTTGCTTCACCAGAGTGGGGATCAGCGCCGAGTATGCCGGTCCACCAAATGCTTGCGCCAGCCCCACGATGAAGGAGAGCGTGAGGATGTG
>JANXQZ010000903.1 GCA_025353235.1 Bryobacterales bacterium | reverse complement strand
GGTGAGCTTCCCGCTCTCGACCAAGGCCTTCAGAGCGCCGTTGTCGTAGCTTTCCGGCGTGTGATATCTGACCTCCACGTCATTTGGGTTCGCGCCCCGTTCAAGAAGTAACCGGGTTAGAGCTTCGTCGTGGGCCAGTCCTGCCGCACCATACAAGACGCTTTCCAGCGCAGGCTCGGGTTGGTGGGCCGGATCGTAGTAGCCGGTATTCGCGCTCGCTCCGGCGTCGAGCAATACCCTTGCGGCACGCACGAATTTTTCTGATTGGGCCCGATCGAGCCGGAGATGTTCCGAGAAACACAGGTATGTTAGCGGATCCCAATTACGCGGGCCGCCTTTCGCCGCAGCCATTGCTGGGTTGAGCGATATGAATCGGCCCAGAGAGACATCGTCACCTAGAGCTGCGGCGGTGTGAACATCATCCCCGGAAGGTTCGAGATTCGGTTCGTTGGACGTAGGGCTGGACCCTCTAAGCGGACGGTTTCAATTCTACCTTGATCCACCCCGGCTGTCTGCGATCGAATGCTTTGTAGGCCTCGATCACGGACATCATCGGCTCTCGCTGCGTGAGCACCTGCGTTGGATCGACGAGGCCCGCGCGAACCATGTCCACCACCTTGGGGATATAGCGCCGATGGTTGCAGTTCCCCATTCTAATCGTGAGATTCTTGTTCATCGCCATGCCGATCGGGAACCATTTCATGGTCAGCGGATACACGCCTATGATCGAAAGAGTTCCTGCTTTGGCCAATCCATGCTTATAGTCCTTGGCTTTAACGACTGCTTACGCAGCAGCCGGACCATGATGTGCGTGCACGGCATCTATGCCCACTGCATCAATCGCGCGGTCAACCCCGATCTTTCCCGTCAATCGCCGCAGCGTGAGCACTGGGTGTTCTTGATCACAAGCGATGCCTTCCGCGTCCTGAGCCCTGGCCATTTCAAGCTGCGACGAGACTGTATGGATCGCGAAAATTTGTCCCGCGCTCCTCAGCTTAGCGCCGGCAATCACAAATCGCCCGACGGGGCGGCAACCGAAGACGGCAACCGAAGACGGCAACCGTATCTCCTTCCTTGATTCCCGCAAGCTCCGCGCCGAAATATAACGTGGGGAAGATATCGGAAATGAAGATGGCCTGATCGTCGGTGACCGAGTCTGGCAACTTTACCAAGCCTACGAACAATGGCGTCCGGTATCTTCTTTCAGCTTGGGCTCATCGACTTCATCTAGACGAATGTCCCCGATTCCTTGGAAAACGACAGCGTTAGCGTGCTTGAGTCTGCCGACGGAAAAGACTTGGAAGAGCGTGACGATTTAACCAGGATCTTTGCCGCTACTTATTTGGGTGGCGCTGGCGCTTATTTCGGTGAGCCTGTGCGCGGCAGCGTTTGTGGCGCTCACGGGAAGACTATTCGAGCAAGAGAAAATCGTCTTCGGCCGGTAGCTCCAGCCGGATGACGCTTGTCCCTACTGGCGCGCTGCGCCCAAACCGCCGAGCCGGCAACTCCTGCAAATGCCGAATCCGCTGCCAGTGGTCGAGATGAAGCCGCACAAACCAGTGAGCCGGTCCAATTCTGCCGAACTCAAAGAAGTTGTGGTGAACGGTGTTTCGGTGGCCGCGTACGTCGTGGCCGGGGCTCCTGGCGAAACCGGCACCGCGTGGAGCGTGGTTCCCCAGGCAGCCAGACCCGGAGCGAGTTGATTGATGCCAGTTCCGATCCGAAGCTGCATTGCAGGACGCCCCTGCGGTGCCGACCGTCCCTGCGCTGCCGATCACTTTAATCACAACGGATGTCGGCATCGATAGCGAGCGCGGCATCGCGTGGAGGGCGGCGGACTCGCTGAGTATCCGCGCATTTCTGCGGATTGTGCTGGACGAAATGACGCCGGATCATTCCACCATCTCGGGGACTCGACAGCTTTCATGCAGGTTGGACGCGAGCGTGAGCCGAAGATTCCTCTTGGTTGAAAAGCGGTCTGGCTGGTTCATGTTAGTAAAAGCTTTTAACCTGGTCGATTACGTACAGCGCTTGGGCTTCCTCCATCTGCGGCCAAATCGGTAGAGAGACAATCTCGCGGCAAGCCCGCTCGGCGTGGGGCAGATCGCCAAACATCGCGCCGCACTTTTCAAAGGTCGGGTGCAGGTGGAGCGGCACGGGGTAGTGAATGCCAGTGCCGACTCCATGTTCCGCCAAGTGTTCTCTCAACCGGTCGCGATTTGGAGCGCGCACTACATACAGATGGTGCACGCTCGGCTCGCGGCGCAGTACTGGGCGCACGGGCTCGAAGCCATGGAAGGCTTGATCGTAGAGAGCGGCGATGCGGGAGCGGCGCTGATTCCACTCGCGCAGGTGCGGGAGGAATGCTCGCAAGAAACAGCACTGAATTTCGTCCAGGCGAGAGTTGATGCCTGGTAGGATGCTGACGTGCGCGTCCGCTCGTCCGCCGTCGCGAAGCATTGAGAGGCGATTTGCAATGGTGGCATCGCTCGTGACAATGGCACCTCCATCGCCCAGGCAGCCCAGGTTTTTCGTGGGATAAAAGCTGTACGCCACGTGCGGGGAATAGTCAGTGAACGGGCGTCCTTTGTAAGCCGCTCCATGGGCTTGACAGGCATCTTGAATCAGGGGAAGCCGGAGAGCGGAGAGGCGGTCCAGATCGCAGGGCTGACCATAGAGGTGCACGGGAACGATCGCGGCGGTGCGGGAGGTCATGCGCATTTCCGCGTGGACCGGGTCGAGCAGCAGCGTGTCCGGGTCCACATCGCAGAACTTTATAGACGCGCCTGCGGCGAGGATTGCGATTCCCGTGAACGGAGCTGTCAGCGGAGAGGTGATCACTTCCTGCTCGCGGGTCGTGATGCCAGCCTCCCGCAGGCAGAGCTCGATGGCGGCGGTTCCGGATCCGACGCCCACTGCAAAGCGTGCATCGAGCTCGGCCGCGAACTCGCTCTCAAACAGGGATAGTTCCTGACCCAGAACAAAGTGCGCGCGAGCGAAAAGCTGCTCCAGGCTTGCACGCCAACTTTCGGCGACGCCTTCGAGCGGCGCGTGCAAATTCATCAGGGGTACGTTCATGCCAGGATCACCAGACGGACATACAAGCGGATCAATTGGACGAGAGTGACGAGCAGAGAGCGAATCCGGAAAAATTGAGAGCGGCCATGCAGGCGAGGGTAGTGATGCACTCCGACTTCGACCACTTGGAACTTGCTCAGCTCGAGTGTGCGCACGAGCTCAACGCAGATGGTGCCGCTGGTGGAGGTGAGATGGATGCGCTCCAGCAGCTCACGCCGGATGAGACGGAAGTCGCAATCGATGTCGCGGATGTGGATGCGGAACAGGAAACGCGCGCAGGCGTTGTACACTTTGCCGATCCAGATTCGATGCCAGGGATCGCTGCGCTCCAGCTTGAACCCGTTCACCAATCCGACGGAGGGTTCCATTTTTTCGAGCAGCAGGGGCAGCTCGCCCACGTCGTATTGGCCGTCTCCGTCCGTGTAGAAGACTAGCTCGTTGCGGACTGCTGCGAATCCGCTCCGGAGCGCTCCGCCGTAGCCGCGGTTATGCGGGTGCGTGATTACGCGCAGGCGAGGGCCGTGCTCCTGTTGGAGATTTTGCAGCACGGCAGCGGTATCGTCGTAGCTGCCGTCATTCACTACGATGACTTCGAAGTCATCGGCTGCATTGGATAAGACTGAGAATGTCTTTTTGATTAGACCCGGGAGCGACGGGGCGTCATTGTAGGCGGGGAAGAACACGCTGAGGCTGCTGCGGGGCAATTGTCAGAGTAGCTGAAGCCTTGCAGCAGGGGCAAGGCTTCAGAGGTTGATGAGGAAACCGGTTAGGTCATCTTTTGCTTGGTCAGGTGATAGCCGGCTTTCTGGGCATCGGCTTCGCTCATGCACTTGCCATGTTTCGTGTTGCCGAAAAACTTGTCGCCGGATTTGTGATAAACCTTGGTCTCGGTGTTGGCCCAAACTTGGTCGCCCGTGCAGGTCTGTCCGCCAGCCATCGGGGTTGCGGTCGTCTTCGTAGAGGCAGGAGACGGCTTAGCGGCAGCGGTGGGAACTGGGGGCACAGCCGCTTTCGTTATGACGGCCGGCGCGG
>JANXQZ010000435.1 GCA_025353235.1 Bryobacterales bacterium | reverse complement strand
GCGTTGGACAACTGGACCCCTCATTCAGCACAGGAGGAAATACGCCTGTCACCAAATCCCCTGAAGCATCTGCCAGACCGGCCGCCATGAGTTCCCCCGCAATAGCTCGCTTCTTGGCTGCGTTCAGACCAGTGCGGTGTGCCACGCAAGTGGAAAACTTCAGGCCATCCAGCGTAGCCTGTCGGAGTTTCTCATCCTGGATCTGAGCCGCCTGCTTCAAAATCAGCGTCTTCGCCGACTGCACCGCGGGCGATTTTCCCGCCAGCGCCGTTGCGGCCGCATTGCCTTCCCCTATCCGAGTCTGGTCAGCTGCGAAGCAACCACCGACGCACGCCAACCAAACGGCACCCCAACGCACCGAGCTACAAATTCCTCTTGAGGAACGAACAGATGTGGTACCCATCCAGAAATTTAAAAGGCGTCTCACCCATCGTATAGTGGCCGCACGGAAGAACCACCACCTTGTGATCTATCTCGTAGTCGCGCATCCGCTGAATAATATCGCGCGAGTATTTCGGAAGAAAGGTGGTGTCGTACGTCGTATAAATGAACAGGGATTTCGTTGAGCGACGCGATAACTTATCCAGGTAGCTCACCGGACTAATGGCCATCCACAGCTCTCGAAGCCGATCCACGTCGACATGGCCTTCCAGACCCTCGCGGATATGCTGCGTGGAAAGCCCGGTCCACACCACGTCGGCGAAGTAGGTGGAGCAGTGATTGAACACATTCACCGAAATGCGTTCGTCATGGGTGGCAGCCAGGCAGGCGTAACATGACCCCAGGCTCGTTCCTACAACTCCAAAACGATCGTAGCCTTGCGTCTGCAGCCAGTCGTAGCAAGACCTCACGTCGATCACGGCTTGGCGGGTGGCGTCGATAGTCCTGCCGATGTTCGATGACACCGCGTAGTCGGCGCGCTGCAACTCCGGCGGCATACGAAAATCGTGATAGGGAAGGCTGATACGGAGCGAGGCGATCCCCAGCTTCTGAAGCCCGCGGCACAGCCCCAGGTGTCCGTTTGCGGGAGCGTTCCAATGCGGCAGCAACACCACGGCTTTGTTCGATTTCGCGGGAAAATATCGCGCGTGAACTACATCGTTCTCCGGATAGGGAGTGCGCGCAGCCGATGTAAAGCGCAGCAGGCCGTCCGTAAGTTTGAAATCGGTGGGCGGTTCATAACCAAAAAAGGCATGGCTGTCTTTAACGGCCGCGTCGTTTAGCTGTTTGATGTAATGCTCAGGAGACCCATTTGGGGTAACCAGCCCAACCTGAGGCCAGTGGGCAGCCCACTCAGTGCCCCAATCAAACGGGCGAACCACTCGATTTGTGGATCGAAAGCAGAGTTGCTGCTCCCAAGCGTCGATCCGGCGCGCGTACCATTTCTTCATTGTTCCGAGATATTGTGCGGGACTCCTCCTAGTGTAACCAAAGCCGCTCTGAGGGGTCTCACAAGCGAGGTATATTGCATGGTAAATCGATTTTTAAATGTCACGTTGTTAACGGGCGGGTTGGCGCTTTTCGGCGCTTTGGCAGTTCAGGCGCAGGATCCAGCAAAAGGCAGTTCGGACCGCATGAAGCATGACGACATGAGCGCAGGCAGCGCCGACAGCCGCTGGATGATGAAGGCGGCCCAGGGCGGGATGGCTGAAGTGGAGCTCGGCAACTTGGCGAAGGAGCATGCCTCGAATGACGCCGCCAAAATGTTCGGCCAGCATATGGTAGACGACCATTCCAAGGCCAATGATGAGTTGAAAGCCTTAGCGGGACAAAAGAACGTCACCCTTCCCACCGCCGTCGACGCAAAAGATAAGGCCATCATGGACAAACTATCCGCCATGAATGGCGCAGCGTTTGATAAAGCTTATATCCGAGATATGATCGCAGATCATAAGAAAGACATCGCCGAATTTCAGAAGGAAGCCAACGCCGGGAAGGACCCCGAGGTGAAGGCGTGGGCCGCGAAGACCCTGCCAACTCTGCAAAGCCATCTTAAGATGGCCATGGATGCGCAGACGCAGCTGATGAAAACCTCGAAGTAAAGATACTCAAATCCGCGTGTTGTAATAGGGAGCGAACGTGACCATTCGGCGCTCCCTATATTTTTCCCTTCTCGTCGCACTTTCCGTTCGCGCACAAAGCTGGCCGCAGTGGGGTGAAAATCCCCAACATACCGGAAGCGTCTCGGTCCCGGGCCAGTTCCCCAATCGCATTCTCGCGAATATCGTATACGATCCCTTCGTCGCCAC
>JANXQZ010000901.1 GCA_025353235.1 Bryobacterales bacterium | reverse complement strand
AACTTGTGACCGAACCAAATAGGATGGTGGATAAAGCCACATACGATGTGGCGTCGACCCGCTGACTCGCAGCCGCTGGTGAATCGGCAAGTGCCAGAATCGGGCCGAGTCCCAGGCCAGCCGCATCGGTTAGCTTCTTAGCTTGAGTTCGCGCATCAGCAACGAGATCTTGGACAGGACACACCTGAGCCATTAGCAACTGCGGCGATACATCCGAGCGGTCCACTGAAAACTCAAGTCTCTGTCCGGCGCTCTGCCGTGCGGCGTTCCCCTGCAAAGTCGCAAGTGTCGCAACCGTGTTCTTCAACGCGGAAAAAGGGACGGAGAGCGAGAAGGACCAAGATAGCGAAATTTCGGGCAAGGAGCTGTTTATAGGTGTGCCAGTGATCGTAGACACTCCCGCTAAATTGGCGGAGGTGATGCCAGTGCCTTGCAACCCGGCAACAACTTCATCCAGGCCCGTACTCGAATTCGAAATGACAGTAATGCCGAGCGTGGCTACATCAGGCTGCGTGTTGAAATTGCGCGATGCCTGAATCGTGACCGAGTTGGAATCAAGCTGGCCGAAGCATCCGAAGCTACCGGCAAACAAAAGAAGTGTAACGCGCCGCATCACGGGTATCAAATCAGTTTCGCAAAAGCGCGAATTTAACTATCGCTGAGCATGGAACCGGTATGCTCACCGCTTGTGAAAAGAACACCGCAGAAATGCTAATGCTGCTCGCAGGAATAATGTTCCCGGCGAACGGAACGATTATCGGCGAGGACGAAAAATCCCCCGATCTAAACGACGAGACGTCAAACCATTGACCGACCGCCACTGGCGAATCGGCAAGAGCCAGAATCGGGCCAAGTCCCAAGCCGGCCGCGTCGGTGAGTTTCTTCGCCTGAGCTCGCGCATCAGCAACCAAGTCGGGGATCGGACACGTTTGCGCTCCGCGCAGTTGGGGCGACACGTCCGAGCCCTGCACTGAAAACCTCAACGCCAACCCGCTGCTTTGCTGCGCAAGGTTCCCCTCCAGAGTTGACAGCGTCGCGACTGTGTTCTTGAGAGTGGTGAAGGGAACGGAGAGCGAGAAGGTCCAAACCAGCGAAGTCTCTGGCAACGAACTGCGCAAAGGTATTTCAGTCATTGTATCCACTGCGGAAAGATTGGCGGAGGTGATGCCCGCGCCCTGCAAGGCGGTGACAACTTGATCTAGGCTCGTGCTCGAACTCGAGCTAACCGTAATGCTGAAAGTGGCCACGTCCGGCTGTAAAACCATTGTGCGAGATGCCTGTATTGTTACCGAGTTGGAATCAAGCTGGCCAAAGCACAGGCAGCCGCTGGCAAGCAGGAGCAGTGCAGCGCGCCACATTTACTGGAACCTCACAAGTCCAAACTTTACCGTTATGGAGCACACGGGCACAAGGCCGGTCGCGCCGGACATGGCGAGAATTGGACCTAGAGTGAGCACGCTCGCATCGGCTATTTTCTGAGCTTGCGCTCGTGCGTCCGAGAGCAGGTCAGTGATGGAGCAGGCGACCGACTGCCGCGCCTGAGTGGAAACCTGCGTCCCCTGAAGATTGAAAGTGAGCGCCAGTCCGCTGTTGTTTTGGGCGATGCTGGTCTGAAGGGCCGTGAGCAGGGCGACCGTATCCTTGATCTTAGAAATCGGAACGGCTAAAGCAAAGCCCCACTGGATCTGTGGCTGGGATGGCGCACCCGTTGCAGGAACCACATTAAAACCCGACGGGAAGCCGCCGATGCCGATAAAGTTCGAAGCCGTAATTGGGGAACCTTGGAGCGCCGCCAACACGTCAGCAAGACTCACGCTAACGCCTGAAACCACGTACACCGAAAAATTGGCCACATCGGCCTGAACTGGAGCGTTCCGGCTCGCGGTGACCGTGACTGAATTTGAATCAAGCTGCGCAAAGGCGGTCGCTGTGGAGAAGAGGAGACCGGGTAGAAGAGCGCGCTTGTTCATGTCTGCCAGTATAGTGCACCGCACGTCAGGCAACCGGTTCAACTAGTTTCGCAACAGTCCAAATTTAACCAACACTAAGCATGAAACTGGCGTAGTCACTTGCCCGAGGAGAAAGCTTGCAAGCCCGGTTCCATTGGCGGAGAAAGAGAGAATTCCAACCCTCGGCGTGTTGAACGAAAAACCCGCCGACGCTGGTGAATCGGCAAGTGCCAGAATCGGGCCGAGTCCCAACCCAGCCGCATCGGTTAGCTTTTTGGCCTGAGCGCGAGCGCCATTAATCAAATCGGGGATGGAACACTTTTGCGCCGCGAGCAGTTGGGGCGAGACGTCCGAGCCCTGCACCGAAAACGTCAGCTTTGCTTGCAGAGTCGAGAGCATCGCAGCCGTATTCTTTAGCGCCGCGAAGGGAACGGAAAGCGAGAAGGTCCACGCCAGAGAAGTTTCCGGCAACATGCTGCGCAAAGGTATTCCCGTAATCGTGTTCACTCCCGCTAAATTGGCGGAGGTAATTCCCGTCCCTTGCAAGGCCGCGACAACTTGATCTAGACCCGTGCTCAAGCTCGAGGTGACCGTAATGCTGAGAGTCGCTACGTCAGGCTGTACATCGCTTGCGCGGGACACCTGTATCGTTACCGAGTTGGAATCAAGCTGGCCAAAGCACATGCAGCCGGTGGCAAGCAGGAGAAGTGCTACTCGCTGCATACTACTGGAACCTCACAAGCCCAAACTTTATAGTGATAGAGCACACGGGCGCAAGGCTGGTGGAGCTGGAAATGGCGAGAATTGGACCTACAGTGAGCACGCTTGCATCGGCAATTTTTTGAGCTTGGGCCCGCGCATCCGAGAGCAGGTCAGGGATGGAGCAGGTGACGGACTGCTGCGCTTGCGTCGAGACCTGCGTCCCGCGAAGACTGAACGAGAGCGTCAACCCACTGTTGTTCTGGGCGATGCTCGTCTGAAGGGCGGCGAGCAGGGTGGCCGTATCTTTGATCTTAGAAATCGGGACGGGCAAGGCAAAGCTCCAAGCGATCTGCAGTTTGCTTGGAGGACCCAGTACCACCCGCTGGGCTGCGGTGGGGATAGTGCTGACCCCGATAAAGTTCGACGCCGTAATGGGAGACCCTTGCAGCGCGATCAGCACATCCGACAGACTCACGTTAACGCTAGAATCCACATTGACGGAAAAATTCGCCACATCGGCCTGAACCGCCGCGTTCCGACTCGCCGTGACCGTAAGTGAATTCGAGTCAAGCTGCGCAAACGCGCTCATCGCGGACAAGATGAGACCCATGAGAGGGCGCTTCTTCATGTCTGGAGTATAGTGCATCGCTGGCGGCGTTTACGATACACTTCGGCTAGGGCCGATGCAGTTAGGACTCGATTTCGGAACCACTCGCACCGTAGCGGCTGCAGCCGACCGCGGCAACTACCCGATTCTCACCTTTGAGAGTCCCGACGGCGGCCACTACGACTGGTTTCCTTCGCTGCTCGCTGTGCGCGGCGACGAGCGCCGCTATGGTTGGGAAGCCTGGGCGCACCAGCAAGACCCCGAGTGGACCATCGTTCGCTCACTCAAGCGAGTGCTGGAAGACGCAGGACCGCACACGGCAATTCAGGTGGCAGAACAGTCGATTCCCCTGATGCTGGCTCTCCAGGAAATGGCTGCCGCCATTCGCGAGTGCCTGTCGCCGGGAAAGCTGGAAACGATGCTGGGCGTGCCCGCGAACGCTAATAGCAATCAGCGATTCCTCACCTCGGAGATGTTTCGCAGGGCGGGCTTCGACGTGATCGGATTGCTTAACGAGCCTTCCGCTGCAAGCATCGAATACGGCCATCGCAATCGCGCCTCCGGCGTGATCCTGGTCTACGATTTTGGGGGCGGCACCTTTGACGCCTCTCTGGTGGAGATAGGCGAGCGCACTCATCAAGTGATCGCCTCGGAAGGGATTCCAACGCTGGGCGGCGATGACTTCGACTTAGCGATGGCGGAACTAGCCGTCAGCGCCGATCAACTGGATGAGTTGTCGCAGGCGGAACTGTTCCGGCTGCACGAGGAATGCCGCAGCAAAAAGGAAGCCATTCACCCCAACACGCGGCGCATTGTTGTCGACCTGGAGAATGTTCGCGAGGGCTGGGGCGCAGTGTCCATTCCCATCGCGGATTACTACGAGCGCTGCCGTCCCATGCTCGACGAAACGGTTCATCTGGTAGAGGACTTGCTGGCCGGGCATCCACAGGAACTGGACACGCTGTATGTCACCGGTGGCGGAAGCGAACTGCCGCTGGTGAGCCGCGTTCTGAAAGAGACCTTCGGACGCAGAGTGCGCCGGTCCGTGCATGCGCGCTCCGCAACTGCCATCGGTCTTGCAATCCAAGCCGATTCCGAGACAGGCTATGTCCTAAGCGATAAGTTCACGCGCTACTTTGGGGTTTGGCGGGAAGGCGATTCTGGACGACGCATCATTTTCGATCCCCTGTTTGCTAAAGGCACGCCTCTGTCCGTGCCGGGCGAGCAGGCGCTTGAGATTCGGCGCGGCTACACGCCCGTCCATAACATTGGAGATTTCCGCTATTTGGAATGCAGCCATCTGGACGACTCGGGGCAGCCTACCGGCGACGTCACGGTTTGGGATGAGATTCGCTTTCCGTTCGATCCCGGTTTGCGGAATATGAATGGCGAGGCGGTTTCGGTATCCTACTCCGATTCGGCCGCGTCGCAAGCGATAGAGGAGACTTACACCTGCGATGCGAGCGGCACGGTAGGCGTCACCATTGCCAACCTGACCTCGGGCTATCGGCGCGATTACCGTCTCGGGAGATGGGCCGCTAAAGAGTCAGCCGTCGTGCCTGGCAAGAAGAAGCGGGTGTCTCGAAAGGGATCGGCAGGCGTTTGAGATACTCATCGTATGGCAACTCAATCTCTCCCGCGTATTAGTGAGGAGGAGTATCTTCGCCTGGATCGCGCCGCCGAGTACAAGAGCGAGTTCGTCGACGGCGAGATGTTCGCCATGTCAGGCGGCTCGCTCAGACATTCCAGGGTTGGCATGAATTGGGGCATTCAGCTTGGAAATAAGCTACTCGGTGGAGACTGCCGGGTGTTTTCCTCCGACGCTCGAATTCAAACGGCACGGGGCAATTACGTGTACCCGGACGTGTCGGTCGTTTGTGGGCCGCCTCTCTTATTGGAGAAAACGAACGACCTTCTCACGAATCCGACCCTGGTGGTGGAAGTTCTCTCACCGTCTACGACTGCCTATGATCGTGGTAGGAAATTCCAGGTTTATCGAGAGATTGCATCCGTTCAGGAATACGTTCTGTCTCATGTGAAAGCTCCCCACGTGGAAGTTTTCAGCCGCCAGCACGATCAAAGTTGGATTTTCCGGGAGTATTTCGGAATTGAGAGCGAGGCAACGCTGGCTTCGATCGGATGCACAGTTTCGTTGGACGATCTCTACACGCAAGTATTCGACTTGCCCGAGTGATCAAGCCTTAGCCGACTAGCACCGTAAAGCAGCCCATGGCGATCATGTCCGGCGGACCCACGCACACGCACCGATCAGTGATTCGCGCCGCCGGAAGACCTCCAATCAGAACTGTCATTGATGTAGGCGGGATTATCGGACCACCCACATGCGGCACGATCACGGTCACCATGGGGCACACATGCATGTCCGTAATGCGTGCGGCAGGCATTCCACCAATAAGAACGGTCGGCATTCCAACGATGACGGTGCCGCCGTGCACCGTGATGTCGCCGATGCGCGCGGCGGGAAGTTTCGCCCCGGGACCGGGCGTAGGCATCGGACTCGGTGCTGGAGGTGGACCGGCCTTCTTCTCGAAATCCGCCTTCGATTTTTGATAGGCCGCCTTCTCCTTATCAGTCGCTTTTGGGCCGGGCGGTTTCGGGGCAGCGGAGTAATACGCCTTCATCGCAGCGGGGGACGCCATAGGTTCTAGGTTGAATATATAACATCCAGCGCCTCAACTGCGATAAAATTCCCAAACATGTACCGAGTTTTGCTTCCATGTATGCTCTGCGCGTGCCTCCTTACCGCCCAGACCAAAAAGATTCTCGTCAAAGGGGCCGATCCGGCCATGGTGAAGGATTACCAGAGCGTGTCTCCCAAAGCGCGTGTCGTTGCGGTGACAAACGACAGCGTCATGCAGGAGATCGGAGATGCAGACGCCCTTATCGGCAATATCACTCCGGCCGAGGTGCGCGCCGGCAAGAACCTGAAATGGGTCGCGGTCATGAGCGCGGGCGTCGAGAACGTGCTGATGAAGTCCGGCGGCAACGATCTGCGCGACAGCAACATCGTGCTAACCAACAACAAGGTGGTGCAAGGTCCTGAAATCGCCGATCACGCGCTCGCGATGCTGCTCGCCTTGTCGCGCGATCTGCCCACCTACTGGGCTAACAAACAAACCGAAACTTGGCGCGGGCAGACCTACAAGGGTATCGAGCTCATGGGAAAAAACGCGGTCATCATCGGGATGGGCGGGATCGGAATGCAGATTGCCACGCGAGCCTGGGCTTTCGGCATGAACGTGGTCGGGGTAGATCCAGAGGACAAGCCGTTCAGCCCCAT
>JANXQZ010000413.1 GCA_025353235.1 Bryobacterales bacterium | reverse complement strand
TATTTCGAAAATCGTCGTAAATTCGCACAGTAAATAATCTGTGGGGCAGGTTGTTAACCTGCTGCGGGTTAGCAACCCGCCTCTTGCGCCAGTTGCCAAGATAAGTAACCTGTCAAGCAACTCCTGTGGTGGCTCTGTGTTCGGAGTACTAGGACGCGGCCCAACCGGCCATTCGCCTCTAGTCATTACTCGAAGGAGAATATAAATGAAGTTAACCGCAACACTCTTGTCCACAGTAGTGTTAGGAACAATATCCGCGCACGCGCAAATTTCGCGCTTTAAGCACGTCATTGTGATCGTGCAGGAAAACCGCACGCCAGACAATCTCTTCTACGGATTGTGCTCACCTCCGTACGGCTCACCCGCTTCGTGCAGTATCACCCCTACGTCTTCTCAATACGATATCCAGACCAGCAACTGGGTGAATAAGAATGCGTTGAAGGGAGTAACCCCGCCCGGACCCGTTGCGCTCGCGAACAAATACGATCTCAGTCATGCCCATTCTGCGTTTGCGGCTATGTGCGACACGAACACGCCTCCAGCCGGAGCTTGTCAGATGGACGGAGCCGCTAACATTCCCTGCACAGGTTCGTGCGTTGCGACACCTCAGTTCAAGTTTGTCGATAACTCGGCCGGGATCGTGAACCCCTATCTCGACCTAGCCACGCAATACGGGTGGGCTAACTACATGTTCCAGACGAATCAGGGCCCCAGTTTCCCTGCGCATCAATACCTTTTCGGGGGAACCTCCGCGCCCAGTGCCTCTGACGACGCGGCTGGCATCTTTGCATCTGAGAACATGTCGAGAAGCGGGACAGGCGGGACCAACAAGATCGCTGGATGCATCGCTGACGCTAGCACAACCGTTCAGTTGATCCGCCCCCCGGGTGTTGAGACCAAGGGCGACGCGGTCTATCCGTGCTTCGAGCATCAGACCATGGGTGACTTCCAATCCGCGTTCACGTGGAAGTACTACACTCCGAGCGCCGGCTCCATTTGGACCGCCCCGGACGCGATTAAGCATATCTGCCAATCGACTGGACCAGGCGGGCAATGCGTAGGTTCCGAATGGACGAACAATGTCGACCTCATACCGGCGGATGTATTAACTGACATCACCGCCTGCAAACTTCGCGATGTAAGTTGGGTGATCCCTACCGGGGCAAATTCGGACCATGCCAATGTCAACGATGGAGGTGGGCCTTCGTGGGTAGCATCGATTGTGAACGCGATTGGCAATAGTACCGGTTGCGACAACAACAGCGGATATTGGAAGGACACCGCGATACTCATCACCTGGGACGATTGGGGCGGCTGGTACGATCACGAGCCTCCGACCATTCTGGCTCAGCCGCAGGGCGATTACCAGTACGGATTCCGCGTCCCGCTGCTCGCCGTATCCGCCTACACTCCGGCGGCTTACATCAATAATAATCGCCATGACTTCGGGAGTATCTTGAGGTTTATCCAACAGAACTATGGCGTCCCTCAAGGCGCGCTCA
>JANXQZ010000398.1 GCA_025353235.1 Bryobacterales bacterium | reverse complement strand
GCCGCGACACCCGCCGAGCTAACCAGACCGATGATCCAGGGAGTCGGGGCCAGCTTGGAAGGTTCGCTGAGACGAGCGATTTTCATCGTATCGTCGGCCAGCAAGTGAACAAAAGGATCCTGCGACGCAGATTTGTCGCTTACGGTCAGCAGCCGTTCCTGGAAGTCCGGGAATTTCGATTCTGCCATCCGCGCAGCCTTGCCTCTATTCATCCGCAGCAGGGGTAGGACAAGCCCAAATCCGAGAGCCACGGCCAGCGCCAGGAAGAGCAGCGTGCGTGCAGCCAGCAGGCTGCCCGGCGAAAATGCCAATGCGTTCGCGATCAGCACCAACACTACCGTGGTGACGAGCGCGCATACAGCGAGTATGGCTGCGCCCCGGAGCAATGTCATGAGCCGGATGCGGCTTTCGATCCGGCGAAGGTAGGCGTTGAGTTGATCGAGCGCGTTCATGCTAGGTCCTTATCCACTGACAAGTATCTGCTGGCAAAAATCGATTCGGCTACTGCAAACAAGAGTACCAAGAGGAGGGCGTAGCGCCACAGGCTGTGCGGTCTGTTCTCTGTCGATTCGCCCGTCCGGCCCGCTGGCGGCCCGTTCCCGCGTCCCGTGTTTTTCCAAAGCTCCAGCGTTTCCGGCGGGATGCTGGCCAGGTCCGATTCGCGCCGGTCAGCATGCACGGCGACGAGTTCCTGGCGTCCGTTGGCTCGGTGAATATCGTAGAACCCTTCGCGGGTCACTTGGAAGGAGAGCGCGGAAGTTGCGTCTTTTAAGGAGAGGGGGCGCTTGCCGTCGGGATCGATCACATCCACGGACGCGCCTTGTTCTTTCGCGGATCGCAAATCGATGAAAGAATCCACGGCAAGGTTGGCAGAGCGGTCCTGTTGTCCGCCTAGGTAGCGCGCCGTCTCCTCGATGAAGGGCAGGAAGGAGGAGTGCAGCGGAAAATCGTTCGAGACATTGTCGAAGGTCGACGCAAACACCAGCACGCGGCCCTCGCCAACTTGCTGTTCGAATAACAGCGGCGTCTGGTCCGTCAACTTAGCGATGACACGCGCTGGACCCGGCTCCACTCGTACGTATTGATAAAACTGCACGCCGTCGAGCTTGTTCGCTTTGCGGATGGTGGGATGTTGAGGGTCGGCTGAACCCACGGCCTGAAAGCGATCACCCATGCGAGAGGCGCTGCGGGATTCCTGAATGGTCGCGTTGATCACCGGGATCTTGCGCATGGACCCAGATGCAGTCCCCAGCGAAAC
>JANXQZ010000384.1 GCA_025353235.1 Bryobacterales bacterium | reverse complement strand
GCCCGGGCATGCCGTTGCCGTGGATCACGACATCGGCGTAGTTCGAATCGGTGTCCAGAGACTGGCGGACCATAATTCCGGCCTTGCGGTGCTGGTTTCCTTGGCCGAGGAATCGCATTGTGGCCGCAACCGTGAAGTTGCCGGTCATCTCTCGCCAGACATATTGGAACTGATCCTGCTTGGCCCAGATGTTGGCTCCAGAGCCTGTGATTCGGTACTGCCCTTCGGAAAACTGGACTGCCCCTTTTATCGCAGGAGCGCCGACATCGGCGGAACTGGTAAAGATGCCTAGGTTTTCGCCTTGGGCGAAAGCCGAAGCAAACAGGAAAAAAAGGAGCAATAGCGCGCGCATGGTAGACATTATATGCTCGCGAGGGTTGCGGCGTGATATTCTTCTCATGTGGAGGCAGTTACAGGCATCCATCCACATGCGGATGTGGCGGAATTGGCAGACGCGCTAGATTCAGGTTCTAGTTCCTTAACGGGAGTGGAGGTTCAAGTCCTCTCATCCGCACCAATATTAAATAGTTAGATGGACTAAACTGCGCGAGTTTTGCATGTTCGCCAGCTTTTCACTCGCATCCTTCTTCACCCGCGCGATACTCTCGTCCTTGAGCCGTTCATACCCGCGAATCTGATCCGGCAGCGCGGCAATCTCGAGCGCTGAAGCTAAGTTCTCCGGCGTTAGTTGCGCTATCACCTCTTCCATTAGATTGCGATACCAGCCCACCAACGCCCGCTCCTCGCGCCGATGAGCTGCATAGCCAAACACATCGAACGCCGTGCCACGCAAACCTTTGAGGCTTTTTAAAACGAGCAGCGGAGTCCGGAACCACGCACCGAATTTCATCTTCTTCTTGAATCCGAACTGACGCAGCAGCGGCGGATGCAAGTTATACGAAAGAGCCTCAGGAGCTTCCCACATCCCTCTAGCCCGCGTCTCAAATTCCGGCTTGGTCAGCAACCGGGCCACCTCGTATTCATCCTTGTAGGCCATCAATTTATACAAGTGCTTGGCCACCACTGCCCGCAGTTCCGCATTCTCAATCGCGTCCACGAACGACGTGTACTGCCGCGCATATTTTTCATCCTGGTACTCGCGCAGCTCCGCAGGGCGATCAAACGTTTTATCAACAGACTCTAGAGGCTTCAACTGCAGCTCCACCCAGGCCGCATCCATGTAATACTTCCGTCCCCATAGGAAGGCGAGCCGATTCTTCTCCGCCTCCACGCCGTTCAACGCGATCGCCTGCTCCATCGCGTCGATCGATAGCGGAATCAAACCGCCCTGGAAGGCCACGCCAGCCAGGAAAATGTTCGCAGCCATATGCGTTCCGAACAGCCCTTCGGCCAGCCGATTCGCATCCACGAAGATGTTGCGTCCGCGGTTGGTCACGCTGTTCACAACATCCACCATGCGCCCTGGACCGCTGATCGGCGCACGCGCGCGTATGTTGTCGATGGTGGGAACCATGTCTGTGTTAATCACGGCCACCGTTCGTTCAGCGCACGCCGTCTTAAGATTCTCAGGGCTCACGACACCCATGAGATCGAATCCCAAAATCAGATCGGCATTCGCCGCATTCACCTTGGCTGGTGCCTGTATGGGATGCTCGCTGAGAAGCAGATGCGAGACCACCGCGCCACCTTTCTGCGCAGTACCTGTCTGATCGAGCGTGGCGACATTCAGCCCATCGATCCACGCCGCCGTCGCCAGCAGCGCGCTGATGGTGACGACTCCCGTGCCGCCGATTCCAGGCGCGACGATGCGATACCCTGCACCAGCCTGCACCTGATCTCGCGGAGGCGACACTTCGGCCACCGGCAGTTGGGGCAGTGTCTTCTTTTTCAATCCCGTTCCGGGCTTGATCTTGATTGATACGAACGACGGGCAGTCCCCCATGGAGCACGTGTAATCTTTATTGCAGGAGGACTGGTGAATGCGGATCTTCTGTCCCAGTTCCGTCATCACGGGCTGCAGGCTCATGCAGTTGGATTGCTTCACGCAATCGCCGCAGCCTTCGCACACTTCCTCGTTGATCACCAGCCGCATCACGGGTTCCGCCAGGGTACCGCGCGAACGCTGACGTCGCTTCTCGGCCGCGCATTGCTGGTCATAGATGATCACCGTAACGCCGCTGATCTTCTCAAGCTCCAGCATCGTGGCGGGAAGCTCGTCGCGCGAACGCAAGTCGGCATTGGACGCAAAATCGCCCATATCAGCGTACTTCGCTGGATCCTCCGCCAGCACTACTGTCTTGCGAACGCCTTCGGCCTGGAGCTTCCGGGTGAGCTGCGGAACGGGCAGGGCTCCGGTGGCAGTCTGTCCGCCGGTCATCGCCACATGGCCGTTGTACAAAATCTTATAGGTAATGTTGACGCCGGCAGCGATGCACGCTTCGATGGCCAAAAAGCCCGAGTGAAACAGCGTCCCGTCGCCGATGTTCTGGAACACGTGGCCCTGATTGACGAACGGCGCCATGCCGATCCAAGGCGCGCCTTCTCCGCCCATCTGCGTCAGGAATTTGAAGCTGCGGCTCGGATCCCCCAGGCGAATCGCCATCGTGTGGCATCCAATGCCGCCGCCCGCAATCTGACCTTCCAGCAGCAAGGTCGAGCGGTTATGCGGGCAGCCTGAACAAAAAGCAGCCGCGCGCGATGGCTGCAGCTCACGTGGCTTTAATCTGGCTGCTTCGAGGGCCACCAGGCGCGACGAGCCGGTCCCAAGCACGCTCGATAGAACCAGTGCAATTCGATCGGGATCGAGTTCGCCCGTTGGAGGAAAATGCGACTTGCCCAGCACCGTGGGCCGATGGGCAGATCCGTACAGAATCTCCCTCAATTGCAGTTCCAGGAAGCTGCGTTTTTCTTCCACTACTAGGATGGTGTCGAGGCCCTCTGCGAACGCGGTGGCGAATTCAGGATCGAGTGGAAACGGCATGCCCACTTGGCCCACGCGCACGCCCTCGCGAATGCCCAGATCGCTCAATGCCTGCAGCAGATCGTAGTAAGCCTTGCCCGCGCTGAGCACTCCGATCTTCCCGTCGCCATGCCAGCGATTCACCTTGTTCAAGCGTGCGAATTGGCGCGCCGCGTCCATTCGGCGGACGTAGGTCTCGTGCTCCAGCGCCAGTGTGATCGGCGACACAATACGCGCGTCCACATATTTTTCGTAGCCTTCCGGCAGTAAGATGGCCGGCCTCTCCGGATCAAGATCCACGGTGCCGCCACCATCGCAAATCTCGGTCACCATCTTCATGCCCACCCAGGCACCCGAAAATCGCGAGAGAGCCACGGCAAGCAGCCCGTAATCCAGAATCTCCTGTGTATTGCCCGGATAGAAAAACGGCAGACCGTAATTGTACAGGCTGAAATCGCTCTGGTGCGGGACCGTAGAACTCTTGGCCACATGGTCATCCCCAGCCAGCACGACGGCACCGCAATTCTTGCCCGTTCCTGCTAAATTGGCATGCCGGAAAATATCTCCGGATCGATCTACGCCCGGACCCTTGCCGTACCAGAAGCCGACTACGCCATCCACTTTGCTTTTCCCGATCACGTCGAAGATCTGGCTGCCCAGCACAGAGGTGGCAGCTAGGTCTTCGTTCACCCCGGGGACGAAATGAATGTTGTATTCATCCAGCAGTTTGCGCGAGCGGGCCAACGCCAGATCGTAACCACCCAGCGGCGACCCTTCGTAGCCAGAGATGAAAGCCCCCGTGTTGAGCCCCGCCCGCCGATCGCTACGCATCTGATCCATGGGCAGACGGACCAGCGCTTGAATTCCGGTGAGATAAACTCGCCCGCGCTCCAGCGTGTATTTATCAGACAGCTTCATGTGCGGCCACCTCTGCAGGCATCAGGCGAGCGATCATTTCCAGCGCGATGGAGGCACGCCTCACGCGTTCTTTCGACAGTGCAATGGCGGTGTTCTCCAAGTGCGTGCCGCAGGGATAAATATCGGGCGAATTGCGCAGACCGAATTTAAGGTACACGGGTGCAGCGACTCGGATAATTTCCGGAATTTCGTAATAGCGCAAGAACCCTCCGATATTATCCGGGGCTTCGATGTAAAAATCGATTGGTGCCGATGTCGCCTGGCGGATGGCCGCGATCTGTGGAATCGTCAAGTCCGATGGAATGTTGATCGTATTTGCGCCCAAATCTTCCAGCAGTCGGGCGCTTGCTGGATTGCAGGGCGCCATCATAACCGAGGTCTTAATGATGAGATCGTGCGGGAGTTCACCCGTGAACCGCAGCTTACCGACTACTTGAAGCAGGCCAATATCTGAGATCAGAACGCTGCGTATTCCCAAGTTGACGGCGCGCTGGATATCCATCAACCCGAATGCGAGCTGATCGGCACCGCGCAGGCTCAGGCCCAGGGTCTTGCCTGCCGGGCTGTAGGCTTGCGCGCCGATATCGAACGTGGCTCGGGGGCCGACGAAGAGGTTCACTTCCATCGACTCTTCGACGCCCAAGCGCACCATCTCCAGAATTTCGGCGTCGGTGAGCAGCATAATGCCGCTGCCCTGGCTGATCCGGTGAACGCGGAATTTCCGGCTGCGAGCTTCGTCGACCACTGCCTGGAATGCGCGCGGACCCTCCGTGCTCGGAATTTCAATGCGGTAAGGCGCTCCATCGGGAAAACGCTTGTGAGACGAGGGGCTGTCGGGCGGGTCTCCTCCAGGCAGGCCAAGGCGGCGGAGTTGTGCGCGCGTGCGGTCGAGTTCCATGATCAATTCAAAGTTTACTTGACCCGGTGACGCGGAGTGGTGCATCGAACGTAAGTATCTAGAGTACGAACTATGCCTATCCGTAACCTGATCCACGTTTTCGGCGACCAGCTTGACGCGGAGTCCGCTGCCTTCGATGGTTTCGACAAAGCGAAGGACGCAGTCTCAATGGCGGAAGTCCGCGAAGAAGCGTCCTACATCCCC
>JANXQZ010000892.1 GCA_025353235.1 Bryobacterales bacterium | reverse complement strand
CCTCGCGGCCGGTCGCCATTTCATACAGGATAGAGCCGAGGCTGAAAATATCGGAGCGAGCGTCGACGGGTTCGCCGCGAACCTGCTCCGGCGACATGTACTCCACCGGCTCTTCCCCCACTTGCCGCGCGAAACCGAAGTCCAGGATCTTGACGGTGTCATCTTCGCCCACCATTACGTTGTCAGGCGTGAGATCGCCGTGTACAATTCCCGCAGCGTGTCCCGCCGAAAGTCCCGACGCGATCTGCATGCCGATGTTAAACAGGGTGCGCATTGGAACCGGTCCGCGCTTGAGAATTGCGTGCAGCGATTCGCCTTTAAGTTGTTCCGTGATGAGATAAGAGACACCGGGTTTGCTGAGCAAGCGCTGGACGCTCAAAATGTTGCGGTGTTGCAATTTAGCAGCTTGGGAGTGTTTCTTCTCGAACCGGAATTCGACTCCGCTTCGCAGCGGGAAAACCACGACGCCGACTTCCTGTTGAGTGCGGGTGTCCAGAGCGCGAAAGAGCTTGCCGTGGAGGCCTGCGCGGATCTCTGCGACGATCTCCAAGCGTCCAAGCTGCTTTCCGGGCGAGACTTCTTCCATAGGGTTCATCTTAGCTGCTGCAACGCGGGTGGAAAGGGCCGCATGCCACAATTAAATTAAATGACAGGCAACGAAACCCGCCAGAAATTTCTGGATTATTTCTCCGACCGAGGCCACCGCATTGTCCGAAGCTCGTCCCTGGTGCCTGCAAACGACCCCACGCTGTTATTTACAAATGCTGGAATGAACCAGTTTAAGGATGTGTTCACCGGCGCGGAAACTCGCGAGTACAAGCGGGCCACCACCTCTCAGAAATGCGTCCGGGCGGGCGGGAAGCACAACGATCTCGACAACGTCGGCTATACCCGCCGCCATCATACTTTTTTCGAGATGCTCGGCAATTTCTCATTTGGGGATTACTTCAAACCTGAGGCGATCGACTTTGCCTGGGAGTTGATCACGAAAGTATACGGCCTCTCCAAGGACCGGCTCTACGTCACGGTATTTCGCGAGGATGATGACGCCGAACTGCTCTGGCAGAAGGTGGCCGGGGTACCGAAGGAACGAATTTTCCGCCTCGGCGAGAAAGACAACTTCTGGCAGATGGGGGAGACCGGGCCTTGTGGACCGTGCTCCGAGATTCACTACGATCTCGGGCTTGGCACAGCCGAACCCGGTCGCGAGCATGAACAGTTCCCGGACGACGGAGGCGGTCGG
>JANXQZ010000364.1 GCA_025353235.1 Bryobacterales bacterium | reverse complement strand
CGTGGCTTTCGGGCGAATCGCGAATCTCGCGAATCCTGGCGAGCGCGTCTTCCGTGCGGGATGGCTTCGGCACGCTACTTCAGTCTTGAAATCAAGGCAGCGGTGAATTGTGCGGTGGAAGCCCCGCCTCCGACATCGGGCGTGAGGTGGTCGCGTTCGGCGTAAACTTGCTCGATCGCATGGCTCAATTTCTTTGAGGCCGCTATCTCGCCCAGGTGGGTCAGCATCATCGCAGCCGAACGCAGCAGGGCGGTTGGATTGGCGATCCCCTTCCCCGCGATGTCCGGCGCGCTGCCATGCACGGCTTCAAAAACCGCATGATCCAGGCCCATATTCGCGCCCGGAACTACACCCAGTCCGCCGACCAGCCCCGCCGCGAGATCAGACACGATATCGCCATAAAGATTCGGAAGCAAAAGCAGATCGAAAGTCTCCGGCCGGATCACGAGTTGCATGGAAGCATTATCGACGATCAACTCCTTGTATTCGATATCCGGGTTCAGGGCCGCCACCTCCCGGCAGCAGCGCAAGAACAGCCCGTCCGCCAGTTTCATGATGTTGGCTTTGTGAATGGCGGCAATCTGGTGGCGATTATTCTTCTTGGCGTAATTGAAGGCGTACTCTGCGATGCGAATTGACGCGGTGCGCGTAATCACCTTGAGGCTCGTCACCACGTCCTTGACGATCTCGTGTTCGAGGCCGGAATACAGGTCTTCCGTATTCTCCCGGAAGATGATCATGTCGATCTTCACGTCGTCGAAGCGGGTCTTCAAGCCCGGCAAACTGCACACGGGGCGCACGTTCGCAAATAAATCCAGCTTCTTGCGAAGCGCCACGTTGAGACTGGAATATCCGCCGCCGATTGGTGTCGTGACCGGACCCTTGAGTCCCACGCGCGTCCGGTCGAGGGAATCCAGCAGCGCCTGCGGGAAAACGTTGCCTCCCTTGGCCAGAACTTCCGCGTTTAGGTCGACTCGCTCCCACTCAATCGAAACACCTGTTGCATCCACCACGCGCATGGTGGCTTCGGCAACTTCCGGCCCGATGCCATCACCGGGAATCAATGTAACTGGATAGGACACAGCTACCATTGTATTGAATGGCAATTATCAAGAGAGCGCTGATCAGCGTGACGGATAAGACCGGAATCGTGGAGTTCGCGCAAGGTCTGGCACGGCTTGGAGTTGAGATCATTTCAACGGGTGGAACCTCCAGCGCGCTACGGAAAGCGGGTGTCTCCGTTCGGGATGTTTCAGACGTAACGGGCTTTCCCGAGATGCTGGACGGTCGGCTGAAAACGATCAATCCTCGCATCGCGGGCGGCGTTTTGGGCATGCGCAGCAAGCCCGAGCACATGCAAGCGTTGGAAGAGCATGGCATACCCACGATCGACATGGTGGTGGTGAACCTCTACGCCTTTGAAAGCGCAGCCGCGAAACCGGGCGTGACACTGCCTGAGCTAATTGAGAATATCGACATCGGGGGTCCCACTCTCATTCGCGCGGCGGCCAAGAACTATCAGGATGTCGCCGTCATCACGTCGCCCGCCGACTACGACGAGATCCTTCAAGAAATGTTGGATCGCGACCGCGAAGTGTGCGAGCCAACTCTCTGGCGATTGGCGCGGAAAGCGTTCGCTCTGACCGCCAGCTACGACACCGCGATCAGCTCGCGGCTGGCGCGAGTTGGCGAGGAGGCTCCGTCGGCCTTGCCTTCCACTTTGGACATCCGCGCCCCCAGGGCCATTTCGCTCCGATACGGAGAAAATCCGCATCAGTCAGCGGCGTTGTATTCATTGAGGCGAGGTGGGATCGCCGACGCAAAGCAACTACAGGGCAAGGAACTTTCTTACAACAACCTGGTGGATCTTGACGCGGCCTGGCAACTGATTCAGGAGTTCGACGACCCGGCAGCGGCCATCATCAAGCACACGAATCCGTGCGGCTGTGCCGAATCAGGCAG
Organism: Bryobacterales bacterium; assembly: GCA_025353235.1. Lineage (GTDB taxonomy): Bacteria > Acidobacteriota > Terriglobia > Bryobacterales > Bryobacteraceae > JANXQZ01. Next base: position 4,101 of record JANXQZ010000364.1, on the reverse strand, counting down.
CTTAGTCGAGAGCTATCGAAAAGCTTTCGAAGCCGATCCGGTGTCGGCGTTCGGCGGCGTGCTGGCCTTTAACCGAACTCTGGACGAGGAGACCGCTCGAGAAGTTGTGAAAACGTTCATCGAAGCAATAGCCGCTCCGGAATATTCGGCGGAAGCGCGCGATGTGCTTGCGGCCAAGAAGAATCTGCGGCTGCTGGAAGTGGCTGCGTCGACGAACGAAGAACTTGTGATCAAGTCGATCAGCGGCGGTTACCTGGCGCAAACCGCCGACGCCCACAAACTGGATAAGTCCCAAGCGAAAGTGAAGACGGATCGGCAGCCCACCGACCAGGAATGGAAGGCCCTGAAGTTCGGCTGGAAGGTGTGCAAGCACGTAAAGTCCAATGCGATCGTGTATGCGAGGGCAGGGCAAAGCGTCAGTGCGGGAGCTGGGCAGATGAGTCGCGTGGATTCGGTGAAGGTGGGCGCGATGAAGGCTGTGCTGCCATTGCAGGGCACGGTGCTGGCGTCTGACGCGTTCTTTCCATTTCCAGACGGGCTGGAGGAAGCTGCCAGGTACGGAATCACAGCCGTGATCCAGCCCGGAGGGTCAGTGAAAGATGAGGAAGTGATTGCCACCGCGAATCGGCTGGGATTGGCGATGGTATTCACAGGCGTGCGTCACTTCCGACACTAGTGATCGCGAAAATAGACCCTAGAGAGTGAGAATAATCCCTCGCTGATCGCACTACGGAAGTATTATGCGAATACTCCTGTTTTGTACTATGGCCCTGATGTCCCTGGTCGGGTCTGCTGTGACGGTGGCTGGCGCGAGCCCTTCGAAGTCTGCACCCGCCTCTCACATCCGGATGAGCGACCCCGAACTCGATCGACTGATCCACATGAAGTTAGCAAAATCCAAAATCGGAAAAGATGGATTCACCGCCAAGGTGAAAAACGGGATCGTTACGTGGGAAGGTTCCACAAACGTGATACAGCACAAAGGAGCCGCCACCCGCATGGCGAGGACAGCCGGTGCCGTCCAAGTTGTGAACAACATAAAGATCAGCGATGCGGCTCGCCAGAAGGCTAGCGGAAACTTTGGCGGAGGCGCACGCCGGGCACAGGTTACATCACCGCCAATACCGAACTAAGCGCTGGAAGAGCGGGTGTTACAATTCAAGCCTGATGATGCTCGTCAGGGTTCTTATATGCCTTGGGTCGGCGGCGGCCTTCGGCCAGGAAATCCGCATCAGCGAAGGACCTAAAGACGAGCAGGTTCTGCAGCGAAGCCTCACTGGCTTTGCGGACGTTTCCTTAAAGGGGACAGTCAGCGGCAAAAAAACGAACGGCAAGATGATCGACGCGCGTCTGCTCGGTTCTGGCGGCGTGATTAGCAACTTCGATTGGATCCCCGTTGGACAGGTGCAAAAGCTCGCTTGGACCGCTGAGATTAAAGGCCTTCCAACTGGCGGCCCTTACCGAATCGAGTTGCGCATGCGGGGTGGATCCTCGGTCGCGGCTGTCGACAACGTGCTGGTGGGGGATCTCTGGATCCTTGCCGGACAATCCAACATGGAGGGCTTGGGTGCGCTGATCGATGTAGAGCAGCCCGACCCGTTAGTTCACAGTTTCGACATGGCCGATCGCTGGCAGGTGGCAGAAGAGCCGCTGCACACGCTGGTTAGCGCGACTGACCGCGTGCACTGGCGGAGGAACGCCCAAGGCGAGTATGAGCGGATCACCGGCGAGTGGCTCCAGAAGTACGTCCAGGAGCGCAAGAAGGGCGCCGGGCTCGGCCTGCCTTTCGCCGTTACGATGTTCAAGCGCACAGGCATTCCTGTCGGATTGATTCCTTGCGCCCATGGCGGCACGTCCATGGAGCAGTGGAGCCCCGCGCTGAAAGATCGCGAAGGCGATTCTCTGTACGGGTCGATGTATCGCCGCGTTCTTGCCGCAGGAGGCAAGGTAAAAGGGATCCTTTGGTATCAAGGGGAATCGGATGCCAGCCCTAAAGCAGCAGTCCAATTCAAGGACCTCTTTGTGAATCTCGTGAAGGCTGTCAGGAGGGATCTTGGCCAGAGGGATCTCCCGTTTTACTACGTGCAAATAGGCCGGCATGTGAGCGATCTAAACATACCGGAGTGGAACCTAATCCAAGAAGCGCAACGGGCGGCTGAGAGCGAGATTCCGCACTCGGGCATGGTGGCTTCGGTAGATCTTTCACTGGAAGACGGCATTCACGTCAACACGCCTGACCTGAAGCGCCTCGGCCGTCGCCTGGCTGATCGTGTAAGTCATGACCTCTTTCCCCGCGTGAACAGTTATGGTGAACTGAAGCCGGGTCCGCGACCGGATTCCGCCATCTACGAAGGCGGCGTGCTCAAGGTGAAGTTCACGGACGTGAATCAGCGTCTCCTCTCCGAAGGCCGCATCTCAGGCTTCACCATCCACAACGGCGACGGTCCGCCCTTGCCGCTGATTTACAAAGCCAGTGTGGATCCAGCGGAGGCCAGCACTGTGCTGCTCTTCCTTACAGGCAAGCTCCCCGAGCATGCTTCGCTCCGATACGGGTTCGGGAAAGACCCGTATTGCAACGTGAGGGATGCAGCGGATTTGGCCGTTCCCGCTTTCGGCCCCATGCCGATCAAGCTGTAGCATCCATGCTCGCGACTTTTATCTACCAGCCGCGACGCGTTGGAGTTTAGCTCGCACGTGCTGAAAGTATTCTGGACCGACTTCTAACTGCAGCACTTCCTCGATCACCGGCGCAAAGTACGCCAGCGAGCGCCCGGAAAAGCGTGGCGTCCACGCGCACGCGCGCAAAGGTGAAAGTCATGAGCGCAATCAGCGCGCGATATCGCTTTAGGGAGCGATTTTTGATGCTGATTCCGCTCTGCCCAACATCCGTTCAGCTTCGATGCTGTTGGCGGGACCGGAACCCACAGCTTGCGGGAGAAGGCGCTAGATCCGCTTAGACCGCGCTGTCTCCCTTGCCTCCAACAATGCCCTATCTACTGCCGATCAGTCCCAAGGCCGCCCAAGCGGCATGTTTTGCATAAACCGTAACCGCTGCCGTTGATTTGAATGAAACTGCACAGAGTGGTGATGCGGGCCAGCTCAGCCGAGCTCAGCATCGTCAGCGAAAATGGGGTTTCCGTGACTCCGAACGTTCCCGAGGGAGTGCCGACAGTCACGGGAGTGGAGTGGATTGACGTTCCCCAGGCGGACAAACCACCGGCGAGCGCCAGGGAAGCAGGAGTCACTGTGGACGCATTGCAGGTTGGTTGTGCAGAGGCAAGTAGTTTCACCACGATGGAGGTCGGAACCCCTGGCGTAAGCGTGTTGCTAACTAGGTCGTTGCGAGCCGAAAGTGAAACCAGTCCATTTGGCGTAACCAAGCAAGAGCAGCAGGACACCAGCTGTTCGTCGGGAGAAAAGGCGTAGGCGTTAACACACAAATTCCCGTTCTGAGTTGGAAGTGAGGTTGTAGCGTTCGCTCCGGTGTTCGTGATGTTAATAACCGAGTCCCCGATGTTTAGATTTGAAACATAGCGAACCTGGAATACGTCTGGCGGTTCCAGAACGATAATGCTGGCGGTAGCAGTTAAGCCTGTTCCGCCATTCGTCGATGTGACCGGCGAAGTCGTGTTCACCAGGGGGACGAACATGGAAGGAACCGCTCCCAGCACGCTGACCGAGAAGCTGCACGATCCGTTTGGCGCGATGGTGACGTTGGAAACGCTGATGACAGCGCTACCGGCCACCGCCGAAGATGTCGCTGCGCAGCTCCCCGCGAAATTCGCGGGGTTCCCTACCAGCAAACCGGCGGGCAGAGGATCGGTGAAGCCTACGCCAGTCAGAGCGGGTGTCGCGTTGGGATTGGTAATAGTGAAGCTCAGAATGGTGGTTCCCCCGACGGGAACGACTGGAGCGCCGAACGTCTTCGTCAGTTGGGGGGGACCGACGACTGTCACCTGTGCGCTTGCCGTATTTCCCACCCCACCCTGCACGGATCCCACGCCGACTGTGTTCGTCAGCACTCCCGTGGCTGCTCCCGTTGCGAGCACATTCACGATTACTGTGCATTGGCTTCCGTTTGGACCACCGACGTTTCCTCCG
>JANXQZ010000278.1 GCA_025353235.1 Bryobacterales bacterium | reverse complement strand
TTGAAGGCGGTCTACTACTCGCGCTCGTGCGAACAGCCCGTCTTTGCCGACGATTCCGGCTTGGAAGTGGACGCGCTCGGCGGCGCACCCGGTGTTTACTCGGCCCGATACGCGGGCGAGCATGCAACGGATGAGGAAAATAATAGGTTGGTGCTGGAGCGAATGCGGGGAGTGCAGAATCGCACCGCCCGGTTCGTGTGCGTGATCGGGCTCGCTTCGAAGGGCGATCTAGTTCAGATTTTTCGGGGTACGGTGGAAGGTCGCCTGCTGGATGGTCCGCAAGGCTCCCTCGGCTTTGGCTACGATCCGCTATTTTTCTTTCCGCTGTTCGAATGCAGTTTCGGGGAAGCTGATCGCGAGCGGAAGACGGAGGTCAGTCATCGCGGGAAGGCGCTTCAGAGGATGCTGGCTTATCTGCGATCCCCTGAGGCCTAGGATTTTTGTAGGGCAGCAATCTTGCCTAATGTCACTTAGTTTTTCAGCCTAACTCCGCGAATGCAACATTCTAAATAGTTTACGGTTGAAACAATACTGCGGCCCTTGGAATCGTCGCCTCGGGAAGGAGTCAACCCTGGGTTTCGCCGCGATTCCACGCAGCGTGGAGTCGGCCAAAAAGCTGCCAGTCAACAAACCTCCGTCGCTAACCCGGATTTCTCACAGCCCCACTAACCAAAGGCCGCTCGCGAACGCCTAAACATCTGTATAAAGAGATGTTTTGGTAGGAAATAGAAGGGCTCGTGCTATGACATCGTGGCGGAGTTCAGCGGCGGAACGATCACCACAGACGCGGGAATTCTTCTGCTGAAAGAAACCGACACGAAGATGAGTCTGCTGGCGCGGTTCAGTCAATGCTTCACGGACCGGCGGAGTCCGTTGCTGATCGAGCACACCCTCGAGCAGATGCTCCGGCAACGAGTCTACGCATTGGCCTGGGCTACGAAGATCTCAACGACCACGACCTGCTGCGGCAGGATCCTTTGTTGGCAGTGCTGGCGGGCAAGAGAACGCTGAACCGGATGGAGTGGTCACCGGGACTCCGTCGCGCTACAAGAACATCACGTTTTGGCGCGACAGCGTGGACGAACTCCTGGTGGACGCATTTCTGGAAGCGCATCCTGCAGCTCCAGCACAGATCGTGTTGGACATCGACACGACGGACATGGCGATTCATGGCAGTCAGGAAGAGAAGTTTTATCACGGCTATTATGTTGGCGGAAGCCGAACAGCAGTTTGAAGCCACGCAGCAATCAGCCCGAATCTTCGTCGAGTTTGAACACAGAACATTCAAGGGGATGTGGAATAAGGACCGTCGCGTGGTGGCCAAAGCCGAACATATCAACGGCAAGTCGAATCACGGTTCGTCGTGACCTCGCTGGAGGCTGAGAGTTGGGAGAAGCAGAAGCTCTACGAAGAACTGTGCTGCGCTCGCGGTGACATGGAGAACCGGATCAAAGAGCGGTCCGTCTTGTTTGCCGACCGGGTGAGCGTCTCGAGGCAATCAACTGCGGATCTATCTGTCCGTCATTGCCTACACGCCGATGAACGGCCTGCGACGATTGGGACTGCGGGCGACCACGATGGCGACGGCGTGGTGCCGGAGATGAGCACGCCCGCAGGATTCAGGCTGATGAAGTTTCCAGCCACTTTCAACGTGAGCGCTGTGCCAGACTCGATCACGAAGTTCATGCCAGCTTTGGTGAATCAGACGGGCCGGGCTGTGGGATCCTTAAAGACTGTCGCTACAGGCATCCGGGTGTCCCGGAAAACCCACGCGCCACTTGCGTCGGTCCAACACGCTTTCCACAGCGGGGCATTGGGACCAATGTAGGGTTACCATATCGGGGCTCCTTCTTTCAGAATAACGTCAAGAACGTCAGAGTACAAAAATAACACCATGGCAATGTCGGTAAGGTCCCCGACTAACGCCGGCACAAGCTGCCGTGCGCAGTCCGTGTTTGCAGCAGATCGGCCAGCCACTCGCGATAACAAATTAGCAGAGATCGCAGCACTCCTTTGTTCTCACCAATCTAATACACTGGAATGGTTGCCAACGGTTCTTCGTTCCGGCCCACATCGCTTTTTCTTTTACTCTGCCGATCATTGGGAGCCTCCTCACGTTCACGTGGAGCGTGAGGAGGCTCAAGCCAAGTTCTGGTTTGATCCAGCGCGCCTTGCGAGTAGCCGCGGCTTTGGACGGCTTGAGATTCGGCGAATCGAGACGCTGGTTGCTGACGAAAAGGGTTTATTGCTGGAGGCTTGGCATGAGTATTTCGGAAACTGAACTGAGGGACGTGACTGCGCAGAATGTGTCCGTTACTCATGATTCCCTTGCAGTCGATCTTGTGGATGGTCGGACGATCACGGTCCCCCTTGCTTGGTTCCCGCGTCTGGAAAATGGGACTGCGGCTGAGTGTGCCAATTGGCGGTTTATTGGAAACCGCGACGGAATCCATTGGTCTGATCTGGACGAAGACATCAGCGTCGCGAGCTTGCTGGCCGGACGAAGATCGGGCGAGAGTTCAAACTCACTTCGTCGGTGGCTGCAGGAACGAAAGCCGCAAGCGTAACTGGCGCACCCTGCCTGCAGATTGCCTTGCAAGCGCATCCCTCTCAATATTCCATAGGCAGAGCTTTCAGATCAACTTGCCCTGTCGTCGTGGCTTCTAAGAGATCCCGTCATAACTCGAGCTACAGCCGCAGCGCACTATCGATTTCTTTTACTTGAGCTGGGTTCAATGATCCGGCTCGAGATGCGATCTTGCTTCTCGGGACTGAGATGACCTTATCCACCATCACTTGAGAGTCTTCTTTTAGACCCGTCGCTCCCCCGGGCGGCACGGGAACGCGAAAAAGCGGAGCGTCTTCCAAACGGGTTGTTATCAGGCAAATCATAATGCTGGAAGCGTGCTATTGATGAGATCAGCGCACCACAACTCCGGGTCTGGGTTTGCCGTAGTCCTGGTGCCGCGCAAATGACGATGTCGCCGCGCTTAAATTTCCACCCGGATATATCCGCTTATATCCGCTATTCCGTACCAGTCGGCGGCGGCTCCAAGCTCATTCACCACCTAGGATTGGCGGCGGGTCTCCGCCGCAAGCCGATCCCGGTCGAATCGCAGCCAAGTGCCTCGAGAGCGCCTCGATGATGATCGCATTCTTTCCACTTCCGCAACGCTTCGCAACGTCCGATCGGCGCCTGTTCAGTTCCTCGCTCGTGCGGAAGCTTGAGGTGACGGACCGCATGCCCAGTAAGATAACAATACCTGTGTTGCATTATTGCTGAGAGCCGGAAGTTACCGTATTATAGATAGGCTGCAGTAATTCAAGGAGTTTTCGTGAACATAAAGCTTAAACTTTCCGCCGTTATTCTGTCGGCTCTGTCATGCGCCCAAGCCGCGAATTTATCCGCCGTCGTAACGGTCACGAGAGCGCCTGGAGTTTCTCGCTGATACAACAAAAACAAACAGCGTCCGGTGACTTCCTGCTGACGTTTACGGGCGGGACCGGGTCGGGGCTATTCTTTCCCTCTTTGGATCTTGTTGGTGGAACCAACGAGAGTCACGGTACTTTTGGCTATTTAGGGGGGAAAGCTTCGCTCACCGGCTTCGCGATCCCTTTCATGACTACAGGCAATCTGATGGATTCCGTTATCGAAACCTCCGACGTGAGTTTTACTTGTGCTGGCAACATAGCTTGTTACCTGCCCTTCACGTACGGCCAATCCCAAGTGGTGCATCTTGTCGGTACCGCCACGGCAGCCATCCAGGCGAATCTCCGGGCGACAGATCCCGGGGCTATCAGCGCTAGTGCGTCCGTAAACTTCACCGGCATCCAATTACTCACCCTTGATGGCCGCCCCGCGCCCGCCCCTGCCATCGGCGCAGTGACACAGCTTCCCGAACCGGGCTCCGGATCTCTGGTACTCGGCAGTCTGATTTCGGCTGTCGTGCTTCGACGGAAAAGACGTTTATCGTAAATATGGATATTAAGCTCAAAATCGGAAGTTTATTGTCACTGCACGTTGCCACTGCTTAGAGTGTGGCCGCTAATATCCAGGATTGCGTGGGTCAGATCCACATGCAGCGACAGGCGATTAACACGCTGACGGAACGGCCATCAAGCTATTTGGGGCTCTGAGTGAGATCTGACAGTATGCCCATTTCACGCGGCTTTCAGAATTCTGTGAACCGCGATGAATTCGAGGTTGGCAACGACCATCCGCTTAGCCTTCAGCAGCAGGTACCGGAGATTGGCATAGCCGCGGCCCCGGTTGATCAGCATGCGGTTATTGCCGTTCAATGCCTCGACCAGTCCGAAGCGGACTTTTGTCTTGCAGTAGATTAGAACGCGAGAACAAAAGGTCCGTCGGAGTTCTCAGGACGGTGTTTCCGATATATCCGCCATTCTGGCTAGCGGTGTCAAGTCCCTTGCTGCAACACTCCGCTGCTTAAATTTTCATAGGAAATCTTTTGACTTTTATGCCCCTCGCGCCTGCTTAATTCGTTCCGGCCACCGGATCGTAAATCGACGCAGCGCCTCCCGCCAGCCTGCAGGGTCGGCGGACCAACGAAGTGCTCTCATTTCAACTACTTACGGCTCAAGCACTTGGCACCGCCGTGTTGCGGGCTGTTGAAGCTTGTTGAACCCGGGGGCTTCGAACAGCTACAGAATCGGCTACAGCCCATTAGTTGCCACAAAATCGCCCCTCGGTCGAATCGCATAGAATGTTGAAACCTGTTGGCCTGAGCAGCTACAAAAGTATCTACACCCCATGATCCTGTCGCGACAGTCGTCCTGTAGTCAATCGCACCGGGTGTTGAAATCTGTTGGCCTGAGCAGCTACAAAATTATCTACACCCATGGTCCCACCGCTACAGTCGTCCTG
>JANXQZ010000221.1 GCA_025353235.1 Bryobacterales bacterium | reverse complement strand
GCATCCTTATCCGTTGATGGTTCGCGATTTCCACCGCGTGATCGGTGACGAGGCTCGCCAACAAATTCTCGAGCGAGAGGGGCGCTTGCCCGATTCGGTGTTTGCGTGTGTCGGCGGCGGCAGCAATGCGATTGGAATGTTCTACGCGTTTCTCGGCGATGCAGGCGTAAAGCTGATCGGAGTAGAAGCAGGTGGGCGCGACAGTCAGCCTGGCAACCATGCCGCGCGCTTCTCGGGCGGGTCGCCAGGGGTGCTCCATGGTGCTTTCAGCTATCTTCTACAGGACGAGGACGGACAGGTGCTGCTCACCCATTCCATCTCCGCAGGGCTGGACTACGCCATGATCGGTCCGGAGCACGCGCAGTTGAGAGACCAGGGACGCGCCGAGTATGTCTCCTGTACGGACGAGACCGCACTCGCTGCCGCAATCACTCTGTCGCGAACCGAGGGTCTGATACCCGCGCTCGAGTCCGCCCATGGCGTTGCCGAAGCGCTCCGTCGCGCGCCGGAAGCCAAGGGCGAACTATTCGTAATTAACCTTTCGGGGCGCGGCGACAAAGACACGGACATCTATCGGGAGAACTTGAAGGAACTTCGATGAGCCAGGGCAGGATCGGCCGGATGTTCCAGCGTCTGCGCCAGGAAGGTCGGCCCGGCTTCATCGCGTACATCACCGCCGGCGACCCGTCGCCGAGAGACACTCCAAAACTCGTGGCAGCGCTGGAACGAGGCGGCGCGGATCTGATCGAACTGGGCGTCCCATTTTCCGATCCGATGGCGGACGGGCCGGTGATCCAGCGGGGGGCAGACCGGGCCTTAAAGGCTGGCACTACGGTGCGGGCGGTTCTCGAAATGGCGTCTGAAATCCGGAAGCATTCCGAGATTCCGCTGCTGCTATTCACCTATATGAACCCCGTGCTGCGCTACGGGCTGGACAATCTCGCGCGGGCTGCCGTGGCGCATGGGATCGACGGCTGCTTGTTGACCGACCTCAGCGTGGAAGAAGCGGACCGCTACATCGGCGCGATGCGTGCGCAGGGGCTGGACACGGTGTTTCTAGCTGCGCCCACCAGTACCGCCGATCGCCGCAAGCTCGTTGCAAAATACTCGACGGGCTTCGTTTATCTCGTGTCGCGAACGGGTGTCACGGGCGAGCAGGAATCGATTGCGGGGAGCGCGGCTGAGTTGGTGGCATCCATGCGGGAGGTAACGGATCTTCCGCTGGCTGTGGGGTTCGGTATATCTACGGCGGAACAGGTGCGGTCAGTGGGCCGCATCGCGGACGCAGTGGTGGTGGGCAGCGCGCTCGTGCGAACCATCGAAAAAAATGCGGGCAGCCCCAACTTGGAGGCGAACCTGGAAGCGTTCACGCGCGAACTCGCCGGTGGTTTACGATCATAGAATCCATGAGCGTGGAAAAACTCGCCGATTGCCGCAAACGGATCGACCTCGTCGATATTCAGATCTTGGGACTACTCAATGAGCGGACGCGGATTGTGCAAGAGATCGGCGCGGTCAAGCAGCAGTTTGCG
>JANXQZ010000198.1 GCA_025353235.1 Bryobacterales bacterium | reverse complement strand
CCCGCGACCTCGGCCGCCGTGCTGGAGAGCATCAGTTTGGTGTTGCCTTCGAATAGTTGATCGCGCTCCACGAGCGACGGAAGGTAGGACTGATAGGCGACATCGAAGAACACGGTGAGCACGCCCGCGAGTGCGGCGAGTAGGTATAGCTGGGGCATGCCCAACACGTGATACGCAGCTGCAATCGGCACCGAGCAGAGGAGTGCGGCGCGGCCGAGGTCGGTTGCAATGAGAATCGGACGGCGGCGGATGCGATCGACAAACACCCCAGCAGAGAGGCCGAAAATCAGCACGGAAGCTGAGCCGAGCCCAGCCAGAAGTCCCATCTGGCCAGCCGACGCATGCAGCACGAGCACGGCTGTGAGGGGCAGGCCTTCCCGGGTTATGCGCGACCCAACTTCGGAGACTGCCTGCCCGATCCAAAGCTTGAGGAAATCGGAGTTGCGCCAAAGAGTGGTGGACTTAGGAATCTCTCAAGTGTACGTGACATGAAGATTGCTACCTATCCCAACTCTTTCAGCAGCCAAGCGCGGGCAAACTCCCAATCCCGCTTCACGGTCGGTTCCGAGATCTTCAGCGTCTGACCCACTTCCTTTTCCGTGAGACCGCCAAAAAACCGCAATTCCACCACATGAGCCGCTCGCGTGTCCAACTGCTCCAGCCGTTGCAAAGCATCATCCAGCTCAACCAGCTGCGCATCGTCCATCCGGACTGCAACCTGATGAGCCTCCTCCAGGGAAATCTTGCCCCGAGAGCCGCCGCGTTTTTCGGCGTGTTGCGCTCTGGCGTAATCGATGATGATGCGGCGAAGCTGACGCGCCGCCACCGCCAGAAAGTGGCCCCGGTCCTGCCAATCCATGGCCTCTGTGGCAAAAAGTTTTAGGTAAAGTTCATGCACCAGCGCGGTGGGCTGCAGCGTATGATCGCTGCGTTCGTTCTGAAGATAGTGGGCGGCCAAACGCCGAAGCTCGTGATAGACGAGCTCCATGAGATCGTTCCCGGACCGCTGGTCACCCGAACTCGATGCGCTCAGCAATCCGGCTGCTTCTTTGGGCTGAGGATTCACTCGTTCATCCGGTCAACACACCTAACGGTATTATAGAAGCGCATCGTAAGCCGTATGACTAAAGAGCGCCTGCGCGAGATCCGGACGCTATTTGAATCGGTCGTTGAACTAAGTCCGAACGAGCGCGCACGCGTTCTGAGCCAGGCGCGCGATCACGATTCAGAACTAGCCAGCGAGGTTGAGCAACTCCTGGGTGCGTTCGAACGGCGGGCGGGGTTCATCGAGCAGCCTATCGCCAACTTGCCTTCCGCTATCTCAGCCGGTGAGCCTGAGCCGGATCTCGTCGGCAGCCGAATCGATCACTACGAGATTGTGAAAGAGATCGGGCGGGGCGGAATGGGTGCCGTCTACGAGGCTGCGCGGGTGGATGGATCGTTCTCCAAGCGCGTCGCAGTCAAGGTGATCCGCGCCGCATTCTTGACCGAAGCCATGCGCGATCGGTTCCGCGCCGAACGGCAGATTTTGGCTGGTCTGGATCACCCCAATATTGCTCGCATTCTGGATGGCGGCGCAACCGCAGCCGGGCGACCCTACTTCGTGATGGAGTATGTGGCCGGGGTCCGAATCGATTGGTACTGCCGCGATCACAAGCTGGGCCTGGATGGACGGCTCGACCTTTTCTCGCATGTGTGCGAAGCAGTGCAATATGCCCACGATCATCTCATCGTGCATCGCGACCTCAAGCCCGGCAATATTCTGGTCACTGCGGAAGGTGCGGTCAAGCTTCTGGACTTTGGCATCGCGAAGACGCTCGCAGATCCGGCCAACTCGGAGCCGTCATTAACGGCTACCGGTTCAATGCTGATGACGCCGGAATATGCCAGCCCGGAGCAGGTTCTGGGAAGGCCGATCACAACCGCTACCGACGTGTATTTGCTCGGCGTTCTGCTGTATGAATTGCTGGCGGGCATTCATCCCAGCCGCGGGGAGCACGGGCTGTCCCACGAAGTGATGCGCGCAGTGTGCGAACAGGAACCGATACCGCCTAGCGCAGCGCTCACACAGGCCGTGGCCGCGCAGGCGGGCGATGCGGGGCAGAGCGAGTTTCGACGCTTGCGGCGTCAGTTGAAAGGCGACCTTGACCACATCGTCTTGATGGCTCTTCAGAAAGACCCGCGCTCCCGTTACTCTTCCGTGGAGCAGTTCCGCTCCGATATTGCGCGCTACCGAGCCGGCCAGCCAGTGCTCGCGCAAGGCGAGAGACTGAGCTACCGCGCATCCAAATTCGTTCGACGGAACTTGATCGCTGTTACAGCCCTCGCTCTGATTATCCTTTCACTCGCGGCCGGAGTGGTGGTGAGCGCGAGGCAGACCACCCGGGCGCGTCAGCAGCAACGTGCGGCGGAAGAGCAGCGCGGCATTGCCGACGTGCAGCGGCAGATCGCTCAGCAGCAGCAGAGCGTAGCGCAAGAGGCGCGTCAGAACGCAGCAGCCCACCAGATCCTCGCGGAGCAGAAGACGGTGGAAGCCGAGCAGCAGCGTTCTCGCGCCGATCTGGAGCGTCTAAAAGCCGAGCAGCGCTACGGTGAACTGCGCTCCCTGGTGACCACGCTCTTGTTCGACCTGCACGATGGCATCCGCAATTTGGCGGGATCGGCCAGTTCCCGGCGTCTGGTTTTATCCAAAGCGCAGCAATACCTCGAACTGCTTTCCAAAGAGTCCGGCGGCGACTTGCAATTGCAACGCGAGCTGGCGAGCGCCTATGAAAAAACCGGTGACTTGCTTCACGAAGCTGGGGGAGCGGACGCTGCGGACGGAGGTTCGCTGGCGAGCTATCGAAGGGCATTCCGGCTGCGGGAAGAAATCGCGAAGCGAGCGCCGTCAGACCTCGCGGCCCAAAGCGATGTAGCGTTTAGCGTGTCCAAAGTAGGCGACGGTGAGTTCTTTCATGGCCAGACGAGCGAGGCGCTGGCAGACTACGAGAAGGCATTGCACCTGGGCGAGAGCGCGTTGCAGCGCGATCCGTCTTCGCCTGCGGCGCACAAAGCCATGGGCTATATTCAAAATCGTCGCTGTATCGTGCTGGCGTCTTCGGGGGATGCGCTGCACGCACGGGAAGCCTGTCGAGCGAGCATCGCCTTCTTGGAGCGAGCGCTGCTGGTTCCCGCAAATGCCGCATCCGTTCGCCGCGTTCTGGTATCGAGCTACGCCGCTTACGGCAATCTGCTCCGCAATCTGAACGAGATCCCCGAAGCCTTGACCACCCTGGCCCGAGCCGCCGACTTAGCGGACATCCTGGCCTCCGAGCAGCCGAACAATACTGAGTTCCGGCGCTTGGCGTCTTTCACGCAGTTGTACCGGGCTCAGGCTTTGCTCGCGCAGGGAAGCCATGCTGAAGCTATGACAGCCTACGGCAGGGCCGTCACTTCCATGCAGACCCTTATGGCCATCGATCCCTCGGAAACGAAGACGCCCGCCGGGCTGGCCTTCACGCTGACTCGGATGGCTGTCCAGATGAAGAAAAGCGGCGACCTGGTGAACGCGGAAAAGACCAACGCTGAAGCCTTGGAACTCTTGCGTACCTTGGCTGAGAGGCCCGGCTCAGGTCCCTTTGAATGGAACGACTATGCAGATGGGCTGGTCAAGGCGGAATTTGATTCGCTGCGTCAGCCCGCCAAAGCGCTGGAACTGGCGCTGCGCGCGTCCCTTGCAACCAAAGATGCCAACCCGACGATTCTCGACACGGTTGCGTGGTCATACTATCTGACCGGCGACGTGACGTCCGCGATCAGAACCGAGCGCAAAGCATTGGGCTTGGTGCCAGCTGGTAACGCGCTGGGTCAAGGCCTGCGGCATGAGCTCGAGCAAGGCTTGGCAGCCTTCGAAACAGCGTCCAAGAAATAATTTGATCTAAGTTCGACCTCCTTTGCGCTATTGGGGTGACAGTCAGAAATGTGGGGCAGGCAAGCTTGCCCGATATCACTTAGTTCTAATGATGGGAATTGTGGGGCAGCGAATCTTGGCTGCAGCCGGCTTTCAGCTGGCCTTCTCAGGGGAAGCCGCCTAAAAGGCGGCTGCAGGCAAGATTGCCTGCCCCACAATCACAGCCGAATCCCGATCGCAGGAAAACTAAGTGACCTTGGCTGCCTATAGGAGAATATCGATGTCGTCGTTCTGTCAAAATTGCGGTTCGCCGCTTAGCGCTTCAGCATTCTGTGGCAAGTGCGGTGCTCGTGCAACACAACCGCCTCCGGCTCATTCAGGTTCGGCGGCCCCTTTTCTGAAGATTGGGCTTATCCTCGTAGCGGTCCTTTTGGTGTTCGGCGCAATCGCAGTGGGAGGCATCTACTACGCGGGACACCGACTGGTGCGCAGCGTGGAGCACGCGACAGGTCAGGAGCCTGGCACGCTGGTGGATTCGCTTCGTTCCGCTGCGGCCTCTGCGGCAAAAGCGGAACACGCGCCCCAACAAAAGCGGGACGGCTGCTTGCTGCTGCGCTCGGAAGAAGCAGCCGCGATCCTGGGCGTCGCAATCGAAAAAATCGATGGAGCATCCAACCAGCGGGCTTCCGGCGAACATTGCGAATACTTTATCAAACCAGATACCGCCGAAGAAAGCGCGGCGAAGCTCAAGCAGCGCTTCGAAAGTATTCAAGCCAGCAAGCACGATGCAAAGCTGGACGCCTCCGGGAACACGTCCGAGCAAATGCGAAAAGACGGTATTGAAAATCTGATCAAAGGCATCGGCAGAGCTGGTGCATCCTCCAGCCCCGATATGCCGTACTTTTCCTTCACTGTCGAGCGGGAGCAGGGCGCGATTCAGTTCGGCGCGGTGAAGGTGGTGAACGCCATCGGCGGAGCGGATGCGATGAAAGCCACTGAAACTTTGAATGGGCTGGGCGACAAGGCGGTCCTGGGCCCGCTCGATGCGCAGTTGTGTGTCTTAAAAGGGAGCACCAGCCTTCTGCTGGATCTCAGCCAGGTACCTGACGGCCGGGAAAAAGGCATCGCCTTAGCAAAGGCCATGCTTGCCCGGCTTTAGTAGTTCAACAAAAAGGAGAATCGGAATGTCTTACTGTTCAGCTTGTGGAACCTCAGTTGAGGGGCGCTTCTGCCCGAAATGCGGCAGCGCCGCCGGTGCGCCGATGGCTGCCGGATTTGCACCCGCTCCCGCCTATGCCAGCGCCGTCCCGCTCGCCCCGGCAGCTCCGGCGACCGCAGGTCTCTCCGAGAGTGCGGCGGGCACGCTTTGCTACCTCGGCGGCCTGATCACGGGGATTATTTTTCTAGTGATTCCGCCTTACAATCAAAACCCGCGCATCCGCTTCCATGCCTTTCAAGCGATCTTCTTTCACGTGGCTTGGGTGGCCGGATGGATTGCGCTTTTTGCCGTGCGAATCGTCCTGCCGTTCGGCCTATCCATCGTGATGGGCCTCGTTAGCCTTCTGTTCTGGGGAGGCGGCCTGCTTCTCTGGCTCTTCCTGATGTGGAAGGCGAATCAGGGCGAGAGCTTTTCGCTGCCAGTCATCGGTGGAATCGCTCGGCAACAGGCCGGTAAATAATCTCAGGAACCGTCAAGGAGGCGATCCTATGAAAAATCTAGTTTCTTGCACTCTCGTATCTACATTCACCTTGGGTCTCTGTTGTGCCCAGACAATCACTACCTTCGCCGGAACTGGGGTGAACGGCTTCGCTGGCGACGGAGGTCCCGCTAACCTTGCTCAACTGAACGATCCGAGAAACCTGGCAGTGGACACTCGTGGCAACCTCTACATCCTCGACAACCTGAATGGCCGGATTCGGAAGGTTGAAGCGTCGTCCGGACTAATATCCACCACCGCGGGAAGCGGCGACACCAGCTCACCTGTTGAGGGCCCGGCCTCTCAATCGGGATTCCTTGCTACCTACGACATCGCTGCGACGCCGGACGGCACGCTTTACGTTGCCGATTCCGACGGGCTCCAAAAGGTGACCTTGGATGGAAACCTTCATTTCGTGGTCACGGGCGGATCCGTGCCAGGGGTAAAGATCAGCAGCAAAGGTGTGATTTACACCGGCGGAATCACCGTGATTTATCGCCTTGACCCCGATCAAACCCAGACCCCGATCGCGGGAACCGACCTAGGCGACAGCGGGGATGGCGGGCCAGCTACCCAGGCAGGTTTTTTCGTTACCGATTTCACCACTGACCTGACAGGGGACATCTACATCGTTGACGGCCAAGCAAACCGCGTCAGAAAATTCACTCCGGGAGGCAACATCATGACGATCGCGGGCACTGGAACTCCCGACTTCACTGGGGACGGCGGCCTTGGCACGCAAGCCCAATTGCACAGCCCGGGTGGGATTGCCGTCGATGTGGCTGGAAATGTTTACATCGGGGACACTGGGAACAATCGGATTCGGCGCTTGGGGACCGACGGAATGATAACGACATTCGCAGGAACGGGCGAGTCGATTTCGAATGGCGATGGGGGTCCGGCCCTTCAGGCTTCGTTTAACTTTCCCACCAACCTGGCGGTTACCTGCACTGCTCTGTATGTGACCGATACCGATCGTATTCGCGCTATCGCTTTGACCGCCCCGTTGGTATCGCAAAAAGGGATTGTGGACGCGGCTACCGGTTTGCTCCCGCTACACTCTGGAGCGACGTTCGCGATCTCCGGCTGCAACCTGGCCGCTTCTTCGGCAACGTCAGACCTAACTATGCCTCTTCCGTTCTCGCTGGGCGGAACGTCGGTTGCGCTGAATGGAAGTGCCGTTCAGCTGTTGTCGGTAAGTCCTACTCGAGTCACCGGCGTGATCCCTCCGGGGCTGAGTTCTGGGAGCTTCACCGTAACGATTAATGTAAATGGGCAAAATACCGCTCCGGTGACTGTGAGCTTAATCAACTAGAAATTGAACCGCACTCCGAGTTGAATCAGGCGCTGATCGCGCGCACCGGTAGCGGCGTTCGAGTTAGGCGTGGTGATCACGCCGGCTGTGTTCACCTGAGCCGTCGTGTTCAGCCCCGTTACGTTCAGAGTGTTGGTTACGTTGGTGGATTCGGCGATAAACTCGACATTCATGCGCTCCCGAATCGGGAAAAGGCGCGTGTAGCGGGCATTCAGCTCGAAGACGGAAGGCGCGCGAACCGTATTGCGTCCTACAAAAAGCGGTCGCTGAAAGGCCGTGCCTTCCGACGTGTCGCCGTTCAGAATTCGATTACTCCCGATGTTGAACAGGTCGCCGCTAGCGGCCTGAAGCGAGAGCGAGAGTTGATTGTGGCTCAGCAGGTAATTGCCGATTCCGCTACCGACGTGGAACTCGGGCTGGAAAACGCCGGTCATGTTAAATACGTGCCGCTTGTCGGTTAACGAATTAGCGCGATCGCGGTGGCGGTTGCTCGGGTCGGACAGCAGAAAATTGCTGGAGTCGATGTTGTTCTGCTCGGGCGCATCGTCTATTGCGTGCGACCAGGTGTAGGTAGCGTAGAACTCGTAACCCTTGGAGAAGCGCTTATTCAACGTGACATTCGCGCCGTTGTAATTAGAGTTTCCAACGGATTCCGCCGACAAGATATTTGCGAAGCCAGGATACACCCGGCTCGCGGTGGTGAAGATGGGACGGCCATCGCCCAGGAACGATCCGGACGGGACCAGATTAATGTTGCGGTAGATCGGCAAGCGACTGCCCTTGGTGTACAGATAGGAAGCCGCAATAACGAAGTTGGTGCTTAACTCGCGAGTAATCGAAACGTTTCCATTGTAGGAGTACAGCGTTGCGAAGTTGGGCGAGACGGTGGTGATGTCCTGGGTGGGCAGATTAAAGCCCGTAGGCAGCTGGGTAAACGTGGCCGGGAACGGCGGTGCAAAGGCGCTTAACGGAGTCGCGGAGACGTTGAAGAAGATAGGCGTGCCGTTGTTGAGAATAGCCCTGCGGTATTGATCGGTTTGCGGCGGATCGAAGAAGAAGCCCGTGCTGGCGCGGATTACCGTCTTGTCGTCGTGGCCAAGGCCGATCGCGAATCCAAGCCGAGGCGCAAAGTTATTTTTGTCGGTGCGGAATTTTTGGGAGAAGGCGAACGGGGAGCTTGTGTTGGCATCCGGCACTTTGTAAACGTCGTACCGCACGCCGTAGGTCAGGGTCATGTTGCGACGCGGCTTCCAAGTATCCTGCGCGAACAGGCTGGTAAAGAGCGAGTTGTACTTGATGGAGGGATTGCCGTAGGTCTGCAAAAAGCCTGAGTACCCGGTGAAATTCGTGCCTGCGGCGGCGGCCAGGTAGGACGCTATGGTGGGAAACGTATAGGTTGCACTGGTGGCCTGAATCTGAGTGTCGCGAATAGAGCGGAAGCTGGCGCCCGCCTTCAGAGAGTGCGTCCCTTTGATAAAAGTAAAGTTGTCGACGAACTCGGGCGTCTTTTCCTCGTAAACAAAGCCGACATCGGTGGGACCTCCGAAATTGGCAACGCCCGAGATGACCAGCGCCGGACCGGTGCCCGTGGCCGCGAAGCGATTCTGAGACTGTCCGCGATAGGCGATCTGCATGCGAAACTCGTTTACAGCATTGGCTGAAAGCGATGTAATTAACTGCACCGCGCCAACGTGGGAGCGATCCACGAAATTGTAGGTGCGGGAGACCAGGAACAAGCCGCCGATGGTGCCGTTGTTATACGGGGAGTCGTTCGCGTGGTGATTGTAGCGGACCGACAGCCGGTTCTTGGAGTTGAGCGTCCAATCGGCCTTCGCCATATAAAAGTAGACGCTCTGGGCAAACGGAACAGCGTTGGCATAACTCGCGGGCAGCCCCAACAGCGCGATCGTCGCGGCCGGGACCGTTACGGGCGCAGGCAGGTCGCGCTTAACATGCTCGAACGCGCCAAAGAAGAAGAGTTTGTCGCGGATGATCTTGCCCCCGGCATCGGCCGAGTAGGAATCGACGTTGATGGTCGGCGTAGGAGTGGTGGCGGCGAGCAGC
Organism: Bryobacterales bacterium; assembly: GCA_025353235.1. Classification (GTDB taxonomy): domain Bacteria; phylum Acidobacteriota; class Terriglobia; order Bryobacterales; family Bryobacteraceae; genus JANXQZ01. Next base: position 5,092 of record JANXQZ010000198.1, on the reverse strand, counting down.
TTCGGGCGGGCGTTGAAATCAGTCCGTCGGAAAAGGTACATCGCCTCGCCATGATAGTCGTTAGTGCCCGATTTCGTAATGGTATTGAAGACAGTTCCGGTAGTATTTCCGAACTCAGGGGCGAAACCGTTGCTGACCTGCTGCACCTCTTGCACGTAAGTGTTGGAGATAGGGATCAGTCGAATGCCGGCGCGATCGCTTTCGGTGTTGTTGCTGCCATCAATTTGATAATTAATCCGCCCGTTGAAGCCGTTGGCGTTGATCTTGCGTGGGACGCCAAACTCGGTGTTTGCCCGCCCGCTGACGTTAGGCTGGAACAAGATAAAGTTATACGGATTACGGGATACCAGGGGAAGATTGTTGGTGGTGTAGAAATTAAGCGTGCTGCCGAGATCGGTTCGGCTGGGGTCGGTAATGATCGCGGCCGATGAGACTTCGACGGTGGTCGCGGTTCCAGACACTTGCAGCGCGATATCCACGGTTCTAGTGGAGCCTGCGTTCAACACGACGCCCGTGCTGCGAGTGGTCGCGAAGCCTGTCGCTTGCACCTCGACATCGTAGGTTCCTAGCGGCAGCAAGGTGAAACGAAACAGGCCGGAATCGGCAGTCTTCACGGATTGCTTGAGGCCGGTGCCGGTGTTGGTAACATCTACGCTTGCTCCGGGAATTGCCGAGCCCGTGGCGTCGGTGACGGTTCCCGTGATCTCGCCGTTGATGGCGGAGGCTTGGCCAAAGCACTGCGGAACGAGCGTAAAAACGAGAGCGAACAAAAGCGAAAAAACTTTAAGCATATCAATCTCCCTGAGCGTTTAACTTCAATGTAGCAAAGTCGTAAAGAGCGGCACGAAATCTGGTACCTTGGCCTGTATCTCCCAGTCTAAAAATACTGCTCCGGGACTGGCCCGCTCACTACGGCGGTGGGACGTCGTAGCCGTTGTGTTAAATGCCGTGATCGGGGCCGGCATCTTCGGCCTGCCTTCGAAGGTCTTCAGCCTTAGCGGCGATTACAGCCTTCTGGCATTCGTGGTTTGCGCGGTGTGCGCAGCTACCATCGTGCTCAGCTTTGCGGAGGTCGCCAGCCGGTATTCCGGCACCGGCGGACCGTATCTATACGCGCGGGACACCTACGGACCGCTTACGGGATTCACGGTTGGTTGGCTGGTCTGGATCGCTCGCGTAACGTCCTTTGCCGCGAATTGCAGCTTGTTGCCGGAGTATCTCGATTTCTTCTTTCCAGGGGCGGGCTCCGGCATTCCACGCGCCGCGATCGTCACTGCAGTGGTCGGCTTGCTAACGGCGGTCAATCTCAGAGGGGTGAGCCTCATGGCCAAAGCCAGCAACGTGTTTGCCGTTGGGAAACTGCTTCCGCTGGCGATCTTTGTGATTGCGGGCTTGTTCTATCTTGATCGTTCGCATTTTACGTTTAGCGCACTGCCAAGTTACGGTTCCTTTTCGCAATCCGTCCTGCTGCTGGTCTATGCTTTTACGGGCTTCGAGATGGCAGTTATTCCCGCCGGAGAGATCCGGAATCCTGAGCGGAACATACCGATGGGACTGCTTACAGGCATGGCGGTGGTAGTTACGTTTTACGTCATGATTCAGTTGGTGTGTATCGGAACCTTGCCGGGACCCGAGTTGGCTGCCTCGCACCGTCCCCTGGCTGACGCTGTCGGGCGCTTCATGGGGAATGGCGGCGCGCTGATGATCACGGCGGGGATCGTGATTTCCCTGGCGGGAAACTTGAATGTGACGATCCTGGCGGCGTCCCGCATCTTATTCGCAATGGCTGAAGGCGATGAGCTGCCACGCTTCTTTGGCCATACCCACGCGAGATATCGCACGCCGACGTTCGCGATCTTGTCGACCATTGGGATTATGCTGGCGCTAACGCTGTCCGGGCAGTTCATCTACTTGGTGACGCTGAGCACGATAGCGCGACTGGTGGGATATCTGGTAACGTGCAGCGCTGTCCCCGTTCTGCGCCGCAGAGCCGCCGCGCCGCGCGCTGCCTTCCTGGTGCCGGGCGGTGCAATCATTTCGATTTTTGGAGTATGTATCGCGGTCTGGCTGCTTTCCAGCATCACTGGCAGGGAAGCCCGTGACGCATTGATCGCTGTAGCTTTGGGGCTGCTTCTCTACATGCTGAATCGATGGAAAGTGGCAAGGTCGAGTTCACGCGCCCAATTGCCGGGCAAGGTCGACGGCATTGGTGGCTAAGATATCAAAGTCTCCGGCCTTTGCTTGGTCCGCACGCGCCCCTGGGCCGTATTCGTTGGGCCGATATAGGAACGCGGTTCGCAGACCGCACTCCTGTGCGGCTTTCAAGTCGCCTAAATGAGCGGCCACCATCATGACTTCCGACGCTTTGACGCCCAGGAAGTCCGGCGCGGACAAGTAAACTTCCCGATCGGGTTTGTAGTGACGCACCAGCTCGGCACCGAGTATCGCGTCCCAGGGCAATCCGGAATACTTGGCCATGTCTGTCAGCAGCGCGATATTGCCGTTTGAGAGAGGAGCGATCGTGTATTTTGACTTCAATCGTGCAAGCCCTGCCACCGAGTCGGGCCAAGGCTTCAGTCGGTGCCAGACCCTGTTCCAGTGGTCCTTTTCTTCGGCGGCGAGGCCCTCAATGCCGAACTCGGGGAGGAGATGGTCGAGCGTCATGCGGTGCAGATCGTCAAGCTTGGTCCAGGGAAGCTCGCCAGTCCGGACCTTGTTCATCGAGGGGCTATAACCCGCTCGCCAACGGTCGGCGAACTTCGCCCAATCTATATGGATTTTCTTAGCTTCGCCCCACTGGAGGCCTTCTGCAATGATCGAACCGCGCCAGTCGACGATGGTTCCGAATGTATCGAAGACGAGTGCCTTGAGCGAAAACATGCTAGATAAGAAGCAAGCGGGCGTTGAGGGCTGCGTACGCGAGACCCTGCCGTATATCTTCTTCTTCAAGATATGGGTACGCAATCAGAATTTCGGCGTTGGAGTGCCCCGCCGCTACCAACCCAACAATCGTGCCCACGGTCACTCGCATACCCCGCAGGCAAGCTTTTCCACCCATCATCTCCGGGCTGCGCGTAATGCGGTCGAGCGTAATCATAGATTTTGTCTCATTGTAATGCAGGCTGCTGCTAAACTAAAGCTTTTGAACTCATGAAAATCCACGAGTATCAGGCCAAGGCGATCCTGGCAAAGTACGGAGTGCCCGTGCCCCGGGGCGAGGTCGCCTACACGGTTGACGAGGCCGAGGCTGCGGCTAAGAAGATCGGCGGCAGCGTCGTAGTCAAGGCGCAAATTCATGCAGGCGGACGCGGCAAGGGCGGCGGCGTAAAAGTCGCCAAGGATGCGGCCGATGCAGTCGAGATAGCGAAGAAGATCCTAGGCATGCAGCTGATCACGCATCAGACCGGCCCCGAGGGCAGGCTGGTTCAGCGGCTTCTCATTGAGGAAACGCTTCCCATTGAGCGCGAGTTGTACCTCGGCATCGTGCTTGACAGGGGCACCGGCAAGCCGGTTTTCATGGCATCCGCTGCCGGCGGCATGGACATCGAGCAAGTCGCGGCCGAGACGCCCCACCTCATACTGAAGGAAACGCTGATACCGGGCATCGGCCTGCAGCCTTTTCAGGGACGCAATTTAGCTTTCGGCATGGGCGTGCCCGCCGCCAGCGTTAACGCCGCTGTCGCCGCTATGACCGCTCTCGCCAAAGCCAATGACAAGATAGACGCCTCTCTCGCCGAGATCAACCCGTTCATCTTAACCAAGGACGGGAAAGTTTTTGCCCTCGACGCTAAAATCATCCTCGACGACAATGCGCTCTACCGGCACAAAGATCTGCTGGAGCTTCGCGATCTGAACGAAGAGGATCCGCTCGAAGTAGAGGCGTCCCGGTTCAGCCTCAACTACATAAAGCTCGACGGCAACATCGCCTGCATGGTGAACGGGGCCGGGCTGGCCATGGCTACGATGGACATCGTAAAGTATGCGGGCGGGAGTCCTGCGAACTTCCTGGACGTAGGCGGCGGAGCCAACGCGGAGCAGATCAAGAACGCGTTTCGCATCCTGCTTTCCGATGCGAGCGTCAAAGCGGTCCTGATCAATATCTTTGGCGGCATCCTGCGCTGCGATGTGCTCGCCACAGGTGTCGTGAATGCCGCGCAGGAGTTGGGGATCAAGGTGCCCATCGTGGTGCGCATGGAAGGAACGAACGTAGAGAAAGGCCGCGAGATCTTGACCGGTTCGGGTTTCAATTTCACGGTCGCCGATGGCATGAAAGACGCAGCGGAGAAAGTGGTGAGGTTAGCGCAATGAGCGTCCTGGTTGATCGGAATACGCGCCTGCTGTTCCAGGGTTTCACGGGCAAGGAGGCTAGCTTTCATGCTCAGACCGCCATGGAGTACGGCACCAATGTGATCGGCGGCGTGACTCCAGGCAAGGGTGGCCAGACCCATCTCGGACAACCGGTGTTCAACACCGTTGCAGACGCCGTGAAAGAGACAGGCGCGAACGCTTCGGTCATTTTTGTTCCTCCGCCATACGCCGCTGACGCCATTATGGAGGCCGTGGAAGCCGGGGTTCCGCTCGTGGTCTGCATCACGGAAGGCATCCCGACCAACGATATGATCAAGGTCCGGGCTTTCATGCAAGGTCGGGTGACGCGCCTGATCGGGCCAAACTGTCCAGGGGTGATCTCGCCCGGCCAGTGCAAGGTTGGAATCATGCCGGGGCATATTCATCGGCAAGGGCACGTCGGAGTAGTCTCACGATCCGGCACGTTGACTTACGAAGCGGTGGGCCAGTTGACGAAGCTGGGAATCGGGCAATCCACTTGCATCGGCATCGGAGGCGATCCGATCATTGGCACGAGTTTCACGGATGCGCTTCAGCTATTTAACGATGACCCCGATACCCACGCCATCATCATGATCGGCGAGATCGGCGGAAGTGCGGAAGAGACGGCGGCAGAGTACGTTCGAGAGCATGTCAAGAAACCCGTCGTGGGATTCATTGCGGGCCAGACAGCGCCCCCGGGCCGACGAATGGGCCATGCCGGTGCGATTATCTCGGGCGGGTCGGGCAAGGCAGAGGAGAAGAT